>JAQUYA010000011.1:18593-50226 GCA_028692055.1 Lachnospiraceae bacterium
ATACTTGTGGTATGTGCAATATTTTTCATGGGGGTAATGCTGATAGATGGAAATCGTTTCCACATAGTGGAATATAAGATAGAATCAAAAAAGATAATAAAAAATAGTAAAATGGTATTGCTTTCCGACCTTCATAACAAGAGTTATGGGAAGGACAATGAGCGATTGCTCCATGCAATTGAGGAGCAAAATCCAGAAGCAATTCTAATCGCTGGGGATATGCTGACTTCAAAAGCGGGGGAGCCGATGGATACAGCGATTCATCTAATGCAGCAGCTGGGTAAAAAGTATCCTATATATTACGGCATGGGAAATCATGAATCAAAGATTCAAATTGATTTGGAAAAATATGGAACAATGTATGAGGATTATAGAAATGCTCTTGCAAAAGAACATATTGAGTTGATGAGGAATGCAAGAGCTTTTCTGCCAATGTATAATATAGACATTTGCGGATTAGAACTGGAATATTGCTACTTTAAAAAATTCCATCCAACAGCTCTGCATAAGGAAGATCTGGAATGTCTGATAGGCAAAGCAGACAAGGATGCTTTTCAGATATTAATTGCTCATAATCCGGATTATATAGAACAATATGCGGATTGGGGTGCCGATTTAGTATTGTCAGGACATATACATGGTGGTGTGATGCGGCTGCCAGTATTAGGAGGTGTTATTTCTCCTTCTTTTCGTTTGTTTCCGAAATATGATGGAGGAATGTTCCGGGAGAAGAATACAACGTTGTTATTAAGCCGTGGTTTAGGTATGCATACGATACCGATTCGGATATTTAATCCAGGTGAATTAATTGTAATTCATTTAAACAAGAAGTAATGGAATACTTGCGTAATTATTCAAAAATTAGTAAAATAAGCAGTAGGTTTGCATAGTTGGATTGCAAAACGTCACAGAGAGGATACACATAAATGGCAATACCGGTTAAATTACAAGTGTTTGAAGGCCCGTTGGACTTGCTTCTGCATTTGATTGATAAAAATAAAATAGATATTTATGATATACCAATCGTTACGATTACGGAGCAATATCTGTCCTATATTAAACAGATGGATACAGACGATATGAATGTTATGAGTGAGTTTCTCGTCATGGCAGCTACGCTTTTGGATATTAAGTGCAAGATGCTTTTACCAAAGGAAGTAAATGAGGAAGGCGAGGAGGAAGACCCTCGTGCGGAATTAGTACAAAAATTATTGGAATATAAAATGTATAAATTTATGTCCTTTGAATTGAAGGACAGGCAGGTGGATGCAGGAAGAACGATGTATAAGGAACCTACTTTACCACCGGAAGTGGCGGATTACAGACCACCGGTAGATTATGAAGACTTAATTGGAGATTTGAATTTAAGCAAATTACATGAAATCTTCAAATCAGTAGTTAAGAAGCAGGAAGATAAAATTGATCCGATTCGTAGTAAATTTGGACGTCTTGAAAAGGATGAAGTCAATATGGACGAAAAGATTTTATTTATCGAGGCTTATACGAAAGATCATAAGAGATTTAGTTTCCGTGCTTTATTGGAGAAACAGGCATCTAAGATGGACGTTATTGTAACCTTTTTAGTGATTCTGGAAATGATGAAAACGAGTAAAATCAGTATCGAGCAGCAAGAAATATTCGATGATATTATAATTACCTCTAATATGTAGAAAATGGATAGATACAGATGCAGATAAAGGGGTAACGGATAGAGATAAAATTATAAGAATAAAAAGAAATAATGGTATGAAGGATAAATGAAAGAGGTAGAAGTCCGTGGAAAGAGCAAAAAAGGAAGCAATCATAGAGGCGGTATTATTTACAATGGGGGAATCGGTAGATATTTCAAAGCTGGCGGAAGTTATAGAGGAAGATACAAAGGAAGCAAAAATAATTATTGAAGAAATGATGCAAAAATATCAAGAAGAAAACAGAGGAATTTCAATTATTGAGCTGGATGGTGCTTATCAGATGTGTACCAAGGGTGAAATGTATGAATATCTTATTAAAGTAGCAAAATCACCAAGAAAATATGTACTTACGGATACGGTATTGGAAACGTTATCTATTATTGCTTATAAGCAGCCGGTAACGCGCCTGGAAATTGAAAAAATCAGAGGCGTTAGTTGTGACCATGCGGTAAATCGGCTGGTTGAATTGGATTTGATTAAGGAGCTTGGAAGACTGGATGCACCCGGACGGCCTTTACTGTTTGGTACTACCGAGCAGTTTTTACGTAGCTTTGGTGTAAGGAGCTTAGAAGATTTGCCATCCTTAAATCCAGAGCAGATAGAAGATTTTAAAGAGCAGGCGGAAGAAGAAATTCAAATGAAACTGGATGTATAAGATAGCGAATTAAAGATTTGCATTGGATATTTTTGTAATAATATAGACCATGTAGTCTGTTTGTGGTAAAATAGACTATGCGGTCTATATTTTTTTGCACGCGACCAAATGTTATAATTAGGAGATGAAAATGAGGAAGGAAGATAAAACAGAACTTACAAAGGAACGAATCATGCAGGCGGCGATGGAGGAGTTTGGACTAAGGGGGTATGCGGCAGCGTCTATTAATAATATATGTGAAACAGGTATTGCAAAAGGGCTTATTTATCATAATTTTAAAAATAAGGATGAGCTATATATAAGCTGTGTGAAAAGAAGCTTCTTATCGTTGCTGACATATTTGAAAGAGCAGAATGTGGAGTTTGGGATGCAGGATTATATGCATGCAAGGTTGCTTTTTTTTGGACAGAATCCATTAGAAACACGTCTCTTTTTTGAAGCAATCATACAGCCACCAGCGCATTTGATGTCGGAAATTAAGGAGCTGAAAAGGGAATTTGACTTGTATAATCAGGAGATGTACCAAAATCTGTTTACTCATATTACTTTAAGGACAGGTGTGACAAAAGAAGGTGTTTTAGAATATTTTGCAATGATGCAGGATATGTTTAACGGGTATTTCAGCAGTCAGGTTTATCGGGATATTCCGATTTTGGATTTGGTGGATAAACATGAAGAATTATTATCCAGGTTGTTAGAATATATGCTTTTTGGTGTGGCAGAAAGAGGGAATGAATTATGTTATTAATAAGATTACTAGCTGCAATAATTCTTGCAGCACTGATAGGAAGAATTATTGCAAAAATAAAATTACCATCTATTTTGGGATGGCTTATAGCGGGTATGATATTGGGACCACATGCGATTTCCTTATTAAATGATACCTTATTAGAGAATGAGTTTTATCTTATTGGAATTCATATTTTGGAATGTGCAGTTGGACTCATGATTGGTACGGAACTTGTTTGGAAGAAAATCCAGAAAACAGGGAAATCGATAATTATAACAACATTAACCCAGTCATTAGGTACATTTATTTTGGTGTCCAGTGTTTTTGCATGTGTATTTTATTTTATGGAAATTCCGCTTTATCTGGCATTTATTTTTGGTGGAATTGCACTTGCAACGGCACCTGCACCTGCGTTATCAATTGTGCGGGAATTCAAAACCAAGGGACCGGTTACGGATACACTGGTTCCGATGGCAGCATTAGATGATATGGTAGGTGTGGTTGTATTTTTTACAACGATTTCAATTGTAGCCAGAAATATTTCTGAACAGAAAATGCCTATTTACATGATAGCAGTGGTGGTATTACTTCCACTTCTAATTGGTGTTATTACAGGATTGATAGGTGGCGTGGTATTAAAAAAAGAAAAATCAAAAAGAATTACGCTTATTTACTTGCTTATTTTAATTATTGTGACTGCAGGGATCGGTTTTATTTTTAACACGTATATTATGCCAAAGCCTTTGTTGAACTTTATGCTGATGGGAATGGCTTTTTCTGCTACCTTTTCAAACATGGTATCAGAAGAGCGTTTGGAAGAAATCGTATTGGCCTTTAACCCAATATTGGGTATCGCCATGATTATTGTAATTTTGAACCTCGGAGCACCTTTGGATTATCACTCTATTTTTGGAGCAGGGATATTTACGGTAGTCTATATCATTGCACGTGCGTGTGGAAAATATTTTGGTGCATGGACAGGTGCCTATTTCACTAAATCACCGGATGCGGTTAGAAAATATCTGGGCTTAACATTACTTCCACATTCTGGGGTTTCACTTGTCTTTACAGGAATTGCGGCAACGACACTAACAGGGGCAGCACCGGAATGTGCGAAAATCATTCAGGGAACCATTGCGGCTGCGGCTGTTATCAATGAGGTGATTGCAGTTATTGCTGCCAAGAAAGGATTTGAGTGGGCTGGCGAATTTGGAAAGGAATAGAAGGAAAGTCGTTGACATAAGAAATTGAATATGGCACTATATTTATAAGAAAAGAAGCTGGTTCCAAAAGCCTTTTTCGAGCATATGATTTAGTAGTTTGCATAAAGATTACGTAGTGGGAGATAAAGGTATGAAAAATGGACAGATGAAAAAATTTATATTCTTTTTTTAACAATAGTATTGATAACGATACCTTTCAATAGAACATTAAGCTATGCAGAAGAGAGCAACAATCCAGAACAAAAAGTGCTTCGGGTTGCATTTCCACTACAACCTGGACTGACGGAAATGAGGCATAATAGAGTTTACACAGGGTATACCTATGAATATTTAGAAAAAATTGCGCAGTTTACAGGGGTGCGCTATGAATATGTTACTTTTGCAGATATGGACGTCGATGAAGCGTTAATGAAATCCATGGAGATGGTTCAAAACGGAGAATTGGATTTGATTGGTGGGATGATGAAGAATGATGCCTTGGAAGAAACCTTCGAGTACACAGAGAATAATTATGGTGTGGTTAGCACGTCGCTTGCAGTATTAGAGAATAGTTCAATTATTGATGAAAGCAACTTAATGTCAAGAAAGAATGTTCTTCGTGTTGCAGTCATTGAAGATGCAGAAAAAAGGAATGAAGAGGTAATTCATTATCTTCAGGAATTAGGGGTTCCGTACAGACTGGTGGCATGCGAAGATGAGGAAGACCAATATCAGAGTATGCGTGATGGACGTACAGATATTATGTCAACGGTATCCCTCAGCTATCATGTAGGTACAAGACAGATAGCTTCTTTTTCACCTCGTCCATTCTTCTTTGCTTCCTATAAGGGAAACAGGGAACTTATGCAGCAGATGGATGAGGCGATTACAGCAATCAATAAAACAGTTTCGTATTTTCAAAAGGAGCTATATCAAAAGTATTTTGAAAACAATTCTTTAGACTTTTATATTACAGAGGAAGAGAAAACTTACCTGAGGGACAAAAAGTCTATTAAGGCATTGTGCATTCCAAACTGTGCACCTTTTGTGTTTGAAGATAAAAAAGGAATGCCGGCAGGAATCTCTGTATCAATTATGGAAGATTTTGCAGAAAACACAGGACTTTCCATTCGGTATGATTTTTATGATGAAAAGGAACCTTTTTATCAGACATTTAAAGATGGAAATTACGACTGTGTATTGGGAATACCAACAAATGCACAGTACAATTCTGCCTGTGGAATTGTAACGAGTGAGCCTTATTTGACCGTAGATGTAGTATCATTTACAAAACAAAGAAATATAGGGAAACTTACAAAAGATAGTACCGTAGCATTGATTAATGGTTCAGATTTGGCAGATCATATAAAATATAAAGATATTCAATATTACTCAAATACTCTGGAATGTATACAGGCGGTGAATAGTGGGGCAGCGGATATTGGATATGGAAATAGCAGATGTGTGGAATATTATATGTATGATATCTATGCTAATCTTACTTCGATTCCACTGCTAAGTGAAACCCAGAATATGGAAATATCGATATCAAAGGATACTGGAGATACATTCATTACCCTAATCAATAAATATATACAGGATATTGAAGAAAACCAGATATATTCCTATTATGCAAAGGTGAATGCGACGGATCCTAAAAATGGAATGGAACAATTTGCAAGAAATTATCCGGTATTATCGATTGCAATTTCTGCTTTTCTTGTATTTGCGGTATTTGCATGTCTGGTTATGCTGATTGTAATGAGAAGCGGGCGTAAGAAAAATCGAGAGCTGCAAAAGGCTTATGCCGCGAAGACAAGTTTTCTGTCACGCATGAGTCATGATATGCGTACACCAATGAATGCAGTGATTGGCATGTCAATATTAGGATTGGAAGAATCAGAGGATTTGAGAGTAAAGAATTATTTTGAAAAAATCAAACAGTCAGGCGACTATCTGTTAGGACTTATTAATGATACGCTCGACATGAGTAAAATTGACAGTGATAAAATGGTACTTAATCCGGAGCCATATGAAGAAAGAGCTTTTATAAAGACGATTACCAATTTGCTGCTTCCAAAGGCAAGTGAAAAGGGTGTCGACTTTAAAGTGAACGTAATTGGGGATTCAAATTGTGTTGCAATGGTCGATAAGCTTCATATACAGCAGATTTTTGTAAATTTAATAAATAATGCTATTAAATTTACACCAAAGGGCGGAGAAGTAACCTTGGTGATTGAAAACCCACAAATATCAGTGGGGACTGCACCGGTACGGTTTCTGGTAAAAGACAATGGAATAGGAATGACAGAGGATTTTCAAAAGCGTATGTATGACCCTTTTGAACAGGAAAATACGAAGTATGAAAATAAAGAAATGGGTACGGGCTTAGGACTGGCAATCGTGAAATCCCTGGTTGAATTAATGGGTGGAAGTATTACCTGCAGCAGTGAGCCAAATAAGGGAACAGAGTTTTGTGTTACCATTCCACTTCAAATGACGTCTGTAAAAAGTGCAAAGCAGGAAGCAGATATTACAGAACTGGTACAGCCATGTTCTTTACAGGGAAAGCATATTCTGTTATGTGAGGATCATCCAGTCAATGCAGAAATTGCAGGCAGACTTTTGGAAAAGAAAGGTCTTTTGGTGGATTTAGCTACAGACGGAGCAAAAGGACTGGGTATGTTTCAAGATTCAGAGGTGGGATATTATAGTGCAATTTTGATGGATATTCGTATGCCGAATATGGACGGGCTGGAGGCAACGGAAGCTATCAGAAAGTTAGAGCGTACAGATGCCAAAACAATTCCGATTATAGCAATGACAGCAAATGCCTTTAGCGAGGATGTGGAGCACAGCAAGAAGGCTGGAATGAATGTACATTTGGCAAAACCAATAGAACCAAAAGTGCTTTATCAGACATTGGAGCAGCTTATTAAATAGATTTAGGTGTCAAAAGAATAGCATAATGGACAAAATAACGAAATATATTTCATAGTAAGGACGTAGGTTCAAGTGAAATAATTATGAAGAAACGAATCAGAAGTATGCTATCTTTTGTTCTTGTCATTGGATTGGTAATGCAGTTATCTATGTTAACATTTGCAGAGGAAACAAAGACAACCATAGATGAAAATAAAATATACGCCCAATCGGCAGTCCTGATGGACGCAGATTCCGGGCGTATTTTATATGAAAAAAATGGGGAAGAGCAACGCCCGATGGCAAGTACTACAAAGATTATGACTCTGATTATAACTTTGGAGAATGCTGATTTAGATGATACGGTTACCGTATCAGACTATGCTGCCTCTATGCCCGATGTACAGCTTAATATGCGAAAGGGAGAAACCTATCGTCTGGAGGATCTCGTTTATTCCCTGATGCTGGAATCTCATAATGATTCTGCTGTCGCAATTGCAGAGCATGTAGGCGCACAGGATGGAAAATCAGCCGAAGAACGGACTAAAGAGGAAAGCCAGCGGGCAGTAGCAAACTTCTGTGAATCCATGAACCAGAAAGCGAGAGATATTGGCTGTTTTCACACTTGCTTTCTAACTCCCAATGGATTGGATGCAGAAGCTACCATAGAAAATGACAATAGTGTTACAAAGATACATTCTACAACTGCGTCGGATTTAGCCAGAATCATGAGCTATTGTATAACCAAATCTCCACAAAAAGAAAAATTTCTGGAAATAACAAGGACGCCCAGCTATTCCTTTCAAGATAACACAGGTTCTCGTTCCTTTTCCTGCAATAACCATAATGCATTCTTAACAATGATGGAGGGTGCCTTGTCTGGGAAAACGGGCTTCACCTCGAAAGCAGGGTATTGCTACATAGGAAGTCTTAGAAGTGAGAATCGAACATATGTAGTCGCACTTCTTGCCTGTGGATGGCCAAATCACAAAGGTTATAAATGGATGGACATGAAAAATCTAATGAGCTATGGAATTTCAAATTATACTTACCATGATTTCAATGAAGTAAAACTGGAGGAAAACAAATTAAAACCAGTACCTATCATAAACGGACAGACCAAAGAAATTGGAGAAACGGCATATGCAGGGATAACATATGGAAACGAAACTATTTCGAATAAAAATGCGTTTGATAACACAGGAATTTTACTACGTGAGGATGAAAAAATACAGGTATTATATGAGATACCAGATACCCTGGAGGCGCCTGTCCAGAAAGGTAAAGTAGTGGGAACAATTACATACCAGGTGAGTGGAGAAACCTGGAAAATAAAGCATATATTTCTGAAAGATACCATTCCAAAGATTGATTTACGCTGGTGCCTTGCCAGACTCATAGAGAAATATATGTTATAGAGCTTGTATAAAGGCAAAAAACTGCTTTAATTTGTAGTAAAATATGGTAAAATAATAAGTAAGAAATTAGAAAAATATTACGTTTTGGACAATGATAGGAAAAACCGGATATTACTGTTATGGGTAAGGTGAGGTAAAGGATGATACATAGGAAAAATACTATATTAATAGTAGATGATGAACTGATAAACAGGGTAATACTAAAAAAGATATTGGAAAAACAATACGATGTGTTAGAAGCTGAGAACGGACAGCAGGCATTGGACGTATTGGGGAAAAATGCGGAGATAATTTCAGCAATTGTATTGGATTTGATAATGCCTGAAATGGACGGGTATCAATTTCTAGAATGTTATCAGAATTATCAGGAATATAGAAATATACCAGTTATTGTGGCAACTGCAGATTCCGATGAAGAAACTGAAAAAAGATGTCTGGAGCTTGGAGTATGGGATTTTGTGATGAAACCTTATAATCCAAAGATAATCGGATTTCGTATTGAAAATGCAATTGAGAGGGGAAGGCTTCATGCGGTCGAGCATGACCCACTGACAGGACTCTATAATAGAAATAAATTTTTTGAGGTTACCAGGAAGATGATTTCAGAACATCCTGATGAAACCTTTGTTTTCCTACGTTTTGATATTGACCGTTTTAAGATGATTAACAGTTTTTATGGAATTACGGAAGGGGATAAGTTATTAAAGTACATTGCGAAAGGACTCAAAAAATTTGTACATTTATTTGAATATTGTACATATGGAAGAATGAGCGCAGATGTCTTCTGTCTGTGTCAACCATATAAAGAAGAACGAGTACAGAAATTTATCGAAAATGCGACGAACTATCTGAAAACATTTAATGCAAGCTATTACATCGAACCGTCTCTGGGTGTTTATATTGTGGAGGACAATAGGTTGGATGTTCCTGTTATGTATGATCGTGCGAACCTTGCGGCAAAAAAATGCAAAGGAAAGTATATGCAGTATGTGGCATATTACGACAATGCTTTAAGCGATCAATTAGTAAAGGAACAGATTATTATAAATGAAATGGACAAGGCTCTGAAAAGAGAAGAATTTGTTGTTTATCTGCAGCCAAAATATAGTTTGAAAACAAATCAACCTTATGGAGCGGAAGCATTGGTAAGATGGAATCATCCGCAAAAAGGAATGATATCACCGGGTGAATTTATTCCAGTTTTTGAGCGAAATGGATTTATTGGAAAACTGGATTATTATGTATGGGAAAAAGTATGCCAGCTATTACGCAAATGGATTGATGAGGGGCAAAATCCAGCACCAATTTCCGTGAATGTTTCCCGCGTAAACATTTACAATCCACAATTGGTTGAAACAATAGATAGTCTGGTGAAAAAATACCAGTTACCACCACGTCTTTTGAACCTAGAGTTAACAGAAAGTGCATTTACAGAGAATCAGGAGCTGATTAAGGAAACGATGAATCGTTTTCGGAAGATGGGCTTTGTTGTTATGATGGATGATTTTGGAAGCGGTTATTCTTCTTTGAATGTACTTAAGGATATTGAAATGGATATATTGAAAATAGATATGAAATTTTTACCGGAAAAGGTATCAAATGGAAGAAGTGAAAAAAATACTGACCTCTATTGTGCGTATGGCAAAATGGCTGGAAGTACCAGTAATTGTAGAGGGGGTGGAAAATCAGGAGCAGGATGGTTTTTTAAGAAGCATAAATGTAGATTATATACAGGGATATCTCTATGCACGACCAATGCCAATTGAAGAATATGAAGCGTTGCTAGAACAAAAGACAATGATATATATGGAAAATAAAGAAAAAAATGAGGTTTATAATCTTTTAAATGGCTTATGGAAAACAGACTCTCAGGTAAATGAATTATTTGAAAAAATCATTCAGCCGGTTGCTATATTTGAATACAATAATGGAAACATTGATTTGCTGCGAACGAATCCAGAGTATTTAAAATGCATGGATTATGAGGAAGGGGCAATTGGAAACAATGCAATTTTCCGCTATGTAGATGTGGGTGAAAAAGAAACTTTATTTGAAACCTTTGAAAATACAGTTCATACTTCCGAAACGAGTGAATGTGAATATATGCGTTTCGACCGAAATGGACAAGTTGGCTGGATGCATATTAAGGTACAGCTCATTGCAAAAACACAAAATTCCTGTATTTTATTAGGTTTATTTACGGATATTACAGAATCAAAAAAGCTGGAAAAGGAATTGCATAAGTTTGAAGGTGCACTCGGCTTTTCAAAGGAAAAACGTTCTTATCTGCTGGTGGTAGACGATTTTGAGATTAACCGTGTGGTTATCAGAGAACTTTTCCAAGACCATTATGAAATTTTAGAAGCAGAAAACGGACAAATAGGGTTATCTCTGCTTCAAAAATATGGAGAAAAAATAGAGATTATTGTTTTAGACCTGCTTATGCCAGTTCTGGATGGAAAGGGATTCCTAAAGGAAAAAATAAAAAATAGAAAATTTAGTTCAATTCCGGTAGTAGTGGTATCCTCAGAAGATAGTAAGTCCATGCAGTTAAGTATGCTGGAACTGGGGGTAAATGATTATATTACGAAGCCATTTGTACCCGAAATTGTAAAGAGGCGTATTGAAAATGTACTGGAATACCGGACAAGGTTTAATACAATTGTAGAAGAATATAAGGCACTTGGAATGAACCATAAATAAAAATAGGGGGGAGGATCATGGAAAAAAAAGTATTGTTGGTTGCAGATGATAAAAAAATGAACCGTGCAGTAATTGCTCGTTTCTTTAAAGATGATTTTGAAGTATTACAGGCAGAAAATGGAAGAATTGCATTGGAGCTAATACAAAGCCACAAGGTGGATATGGTATTGCTGGATATTATTATGCCGGAAGTAAATGGGTTGGAAGTGATTCAGCAAATAAAAGCAAATCCGGAGTATGATGCGATTGGTATATTGGTGGCTACTTCAACGAAAGAGAAAACGGAGCGGCAGGCACTTGGTGTAGGTGCAGATGATATTGTTTCAAAGCCATATGATCCGGTTGTGATACGAAAAAAAATAGAGAATATATTGAAAACCAAAGATTTGGAAAAACAATGCCAGTCAATGGGGATGCAGGAAAAAGAAGAAAAATGGAAACAGAAATGGAAACTTCACTTTCAAAATCAAATAGAGGAAAGAACTCAAAAAATAGAAAAAATGGTAAATGTAATCGGAAATAACACTGAAAATGAAGAAGTAGTTCGGAGATGTGTCTGTGATATTAAAGAAGAATTGGTACAATTAAAAGGGATGTTAAAGGAAGAGAGTAATCCAATCACAGGAGAAAGGAGGTAGATGCTATGTATGATACCATGTTAATCGTAGATGATAGTGAATTAATTCGAGAAGTTTTAAAAGTTATTTTTCAAAATATGTATACAATAATGGAAGCGGAAAATGGAGAAGAAGCTTTGGAAATTATAGAAGCTTGCCGTGAAAATATCAATGTAGTATTGTTAGACCTTCAAATGCCTGAAATGTCAGGAATCGAGATTTTGAAAAAAAGACAGAAGATGGATTTCTTTAAGAATATACCAGTTATTGTAATTACATCAAGCAATGCGGTGGAGGATCATATTACTGCTTTTAAAGAGGGAGCAAATGATTTTGTTGTGAAGCCGTTTGTACCGGAAATCGTTGTTTCAAGGGTAAATAATGTGATGGCGTCCGCCAGAAGGTTACAAAATATTTTGAAGGAAAGTGAACATTTCAAAACAAAGGCAGAGCTGGATTTAATGACAGGTCTGTACAATAAAATGACAACAGAATTCTTGAGTGATGCAATTTTACAATCTAGTCCCGAGAAAAATCATGCATTATTTGTATTTGATATTGATAATTTTAAGATTGTAAATGATACAGAAGGCCATCAGGCCGGGGATCAGACAATAAGAATCATTGCGAATCTGATTGCTTCACAATTCAGGGATACTGATATTGCAGGAAGAATCGGTGGTGATGAATTTGTGGTGCTAATGGAGGGCGTGACTTCCAAGGATATTGCCAGAAGAAAGGCACAGGACATTGTTCGTATTATGAAATATAAGCCAAATTTAACCCTTCCAACGAATGTATCCCTGAGCGTTGGGTTATGCTTTAGTGAGGGTCAAATTACAGATTATAAAACCCTTTTTAAAATGGCTGATGAATGTCTGTATCAGTCTAAAAAAGAGGGAAAAGCACGCTATAGTGAATATGGAGTATTGAAACCTAAGAAAGAAAATGATAACAGAGATGTTGTACTGATACTGAGCCGGGACAGAGATATCTGCAGTAAGATAGATGGAGTTGTGGATAGTTCCCTTCATTTGTGTGAAATAGGTACGCGGGAAGAATTGGAAAATGAATTAATGGATTTAAAGGGAAGCATTAAACTGATGTATGTAGATATTTCAGATGAAAAAGATAAAGGTGCTTCAAAATGGGAAGATATTCGTGAAAAGAACAGTCTGATAAATGTGCCAAAGATAGCTATCTGCAAGGAAGGTGATATGCAACAATATTCCTTAGCTTTGCAGGAGGGGGCGACAGATATTATTTCAGTTCCTGTTGAAATAGAAATATTGCAAAGACGTAATGATAAATATTTACAATAAATCCAGAGGAAAGTGCAAAGAGAAAGGCATGATTATAAATATGAGTCGGGAATTATTTGAAAGACTGGAAGAAATGGATGTAGAAGTAAAAGATACCATAGAACGTTTGATGGGTGATGAGGAGCTTTATACAGAGTATCTATTGCAATTTCCTGTTATAAAAAATATTGGGTTGCAACATAAAATATGATATGATACTATATAGTTTGATATTCAAAGTATATAGTGCTTTTGAGAATAAAATGAGCAGGAAGGTATAAAACCATGATAGTAGAACCAAAGGTAAAAGGATTTATATGTATAACAGCCCATAAGGATGGTTGTAAGGAAAATGTAAAAAGACAAATTGCATATACAAAAGGATTAGGAAAAATAAAAGGTCCAAAGAAAGTGTTGGTAATCGGAGCGTCTACTGGATATGGACTTTCCTCCAGAATTACGGCGGGTTTTGGCTGTGGAGCTGCTACGATTGGAGTGATGTTTGAGAAAGAGAGTAACGGAAAGAGAACGGCTACTCCAGGCTGGTATAATACCAAAGCATATGAAGAATTTGCAGCAGAAGAAGGAATCTATGCAAAATCAATCAATGGAGATGCATTTACACAGGCAATAAAAGAAGAAGTGATTGCTCTGATTAAAAAAGATTTGGGTAAGGTGGATATGGTAATTTACAGTCTGGCAGCACCTAGAAGAACGGTGGCAGACGGAACGATATACAATTCTGTCCTGAAGACAACGGATAAAGACTTTACCAACAAGTCCTGGAATCTGACAACTAATACAGTAGGGGAAGCAACGATTACTCCGGCTACGGAGGAAGAAATAGAAGCAACTGTTAAGGTAATGGGCGGAGAGGACTGGATAGACTGGATAGAAGCATTGACGAAGGCAGATGTGCTTGAGAAAGATGCAAAGACAGTAGCGTATTCTTATATAGGACCAGAACTTACCTATCCAGTATACAAGAATGGAACAATAGGAATGGCAAAGCAGCATTTACAAAAATCCTCTGCGCTTCTGAATGAAAACTATAAGGAAATGGGACTGCAGTCATATATATCGGTAAATAAAGCATTGGTAACACAGGCAAGCAGTGCGATTCCCATCGTTCCGATGTACTTTGCAATTCTATATAAAGTAATGAAGAAAAAAGGGGTACATGAAGGCTGTATTGAGCAGATATGCAGATTGTTCCAAGAAAAATTATTTACAGATAAACCAATGGAAACAGACGAAGAAGGGCGTATCCGCATGGACGATTGGGAAATGCGTGAAGATGTACAGGAAGAAACCATGAACATCTGGAATCAAATCAATTCCGATAACATTCTTTCGATTGCAGACGTAGAGGGCTATTGGGAAGATTTCTATCATATGTTTGGATTTCATTTTGACAACGTAGATTATACAAAGGACATCGAAATATAAATGAACAGTCAGCAAAACAGGAAAGGCCACATATTGGCATTTATCACAATTGTGATATGGGGAACGACTTATATTTCAACAAAAGTATTATTACAGAGCTTTGCACCGGTGGAAATCCTGTTTATTCGATTTGTAATAGGTCTGTTTGCATTATGTATCATCTGCCCACATCGCATGAGGGTGGAAAGAAAGCATGAAAAATATTTTGTGTTGGCCGGACTTTCCGGAATCACTTTATATTATTTATTTGAGAATATTGCGCTGGTATATACCCAGGCGACAAACGTGGGGGTTATTATTTCAGTAGCTCCGTTTTTTACGGCAATTTTAGCACATATTTTCTTAAAAGAGAAAAAGATAACACGCAATTTTATTTTGGGCTTTATCATTGCAATGCTTGGAATTTGCCTGATTAGTTATAATGGGAGCACAGCATTTGCTTTAAATCCTTTGGGAGATTTGCTTGCGCTGATGGCAGCGGTAGTTTGGTCTGTTTACTCGATTGTAACACGTAAAATTGCAGAACTTCATTATGATACGATACAGACGACCAGACGCACCTTTTTATATGGAATCATTTTTATGATACCGGCTTTATTTATCTTTGGATTTCATCCAGTATATACAAGACTTCTGCAACCGGTCGTCCTGTTAAATATCCTGTTTTTGGGATTTTGCGCATGTGCGCTCTGTTTTGTGACATGGAATATGGCGGTAAAGATATTAGGAGCAGTAAAAACCAGTATTTATATCTATCTGGTTCCCGTTATTACAATTGTTACATCAGTTCTTATTTTACATGAGAAGATGAATGCAATGTCTGTGATTGGTGTTTTATGCACCCTGACTGGTTTGTTTTTATCTGGAAAAGGAAAGGAAAATAAAGGCAGGAATAGAAATGAAAGTTTTTAATGAAAAAATCCTTTAGATGGGATATACTAAAGGTAGAGTATAAAGCAAAGCAATTTCAAACAGGAATATAAAATATGAAAGTTGTTTTGTGACAGGAGGATAAGGTATGAAAAAGAAAAGTGTAATGGTATTTATTGCAATTGCCTGTGCTAGCTTAACTGCTTGCGGAAATAAACAGCCAGCGGCAGATTCGGCAACGGCAACGACGGAAGTTACAACGGAAGCAGGAACAGAAGAAACAACGAGTGAAGCAGAAAGTGAAGAAGCAAGTTCTATGCCGATTGACGAAGGCAATACAGCAGAATATATAGTTACAGTAGATATGACAGATGCTTCACAGGAGATTAAAAGTGAGGAAGATGTATTATTGCTTAAAGTGACCGCTTCCTTTCCAGATGTAACCATCGATGGAAGTGCAGCAGCGGCAGACAATATCAATGATTTCTATGCAAAAGAAAAGGAAAGCTTTGATGCAACGGTAAAGGAAAATGAAACGTTTGCAAAAGAGGATTATGCAGCACGGAGTAAGGAAGAACAGGCCAATTTCTTTAATTATGAAATGATGCAGAGTTATACTGCAAAACGTACCGATGATGCATGCATCAGTATTATATCTGATACCTATCAAATGACAGGTGGTGCACATGGAAATGCGGTAAGAACGGGTGCTACCTTTGATACAGCTTCGGGACAACAGCTAACATTTAAAGATGTCTTTACTGACGTGGATAAAGCAAAAGAATTTATCAATCAGTATTTATTAGAGGAATTTAAAACAGATAAATATAAGGATATGCTGTTTGAAGACTATGAAAAAGATGTACCAACGATTTTGGATGATAATACATGGTACTTGTCTAACGAGGGATTTGCTGTGATATGCAATGAATATATTGTATCTCCACATTCATCTGGCATTATGGAGGTTACGATTCCATATGCAGATTTTACAGAGTTTTCAGATACGTATAAATCAGCAGCAAAATAGTTTTTTGTAAATCATAATCAAAAATATATTTCAATAAAGATGCATTTGTGAGATACTATATCTTGCAGATGCATTTTTGTGTCATAGAATTTGGATAGTAAAGGGGATAGAATAGAATGAATCAATTAAATCAGACAAAGTTAGGATATTTAAACCAATTATTTGAAACAGAGATGAAAGAGAAACGAATCAAGGGAGCTGCGATTCAAATCATACAAAATGGAGAAGTGGCATTTTCAAATCAATATGGCAGTGATAAGGAAGATACGATTTATAAGATTTTTTCTATGAGTAAACCGATTGCTTCTGTAGCGGCAATGATTTTATATGAACGTGGTATGCTGGATTTGTATGACCCGGTATCCAAATATCTACCTGCATTTTCGGAGATGAAGGTAGTTGGGGAAAATGGATTGGAGGATGCAAAGAATCCCATTCTTATAAGAGATTTGATGAATATGACTTCCGGACTTGTATATCCGGATGTGACAGGAATGTCCGAAATGTGTATGCAAAAAGTTGCAGAAGAAGCTTTGAAAAGGGCAAAGTCAGGTGAAAAATTAAGTAATGTAGATATTTGCAGTATGTTTGCGGATGCACCGTTGAAATTTGAACCGGGTAAGCGTTGGAATTATGGAACATCGACGGACGTATGCGGTGCGGTTGTGGAAGTAATTAGTGGAGTAACCTATGGGGCGTTTATTCAAAAGGAAATTTTAGAACCACTTGGAATGACAGATACTGCATTCTATATACCGGAAAGCAAGTTGAACCGTATGGCAAAGGTATATACAAGAACTGATGAGGCAGGTCATTTAGCAGAAGCAAAATTATCAGATTTGGAATATTTGGGAATGAATACTCCGACACAAATTCCGTATTTTGAATCCGCAGGTGGTGGATTGTATTCTACATTGAGTGATTACGCAAAATTTACACAAATGCTACTGCATGATGGCACCTTTCAGGGAAAACGAATTTTGGGACGAAAAACGATTGCATTTATGCATTTGAATCAATTAAGTAAAGAACAGGAAGATTCTATCTGCTGGGATAGCTTATATGGATATAGCTATGGTAATTTTATGCGTGTTATGGTAGATAAAGCGGTTGGTGCCAGCAATGGAAGTATCGGTGAATTTGGCTGGGACGGTTTGACGGGAAATTATTTCTGTGTAGATCAGGAAGAAGACTTAGCGGTTATTTATATGCAGCAAATAAAAGAAGGTGCGGACCAGTCTTTACGCAGAAAAATGCGTCAGATTATTTATGGCTCTTTAGAATAGCAGAAAAGGTATTTTTTAAAATGATTGATGAAAAAACATTTATTGTATTAAATATTATCAAAAAAGAAGATTTTACTGGTAGTATCAAGGGGATGCGCTATCGACTGCATCAGAAAAAGGAAGAGGAAACAGGTGAAATATCAATTGAAGTTGCAGTCTGGCCGCAGCCGTATGCATTTGATTATACAGCAGAGGAAGAAAAGGAGTATCAGATTTTTCCATTTAGTGAAGAGGGAAGACTGGCAATCGTTGTTTATCTGAATCAGAAGTATGAGGAGGAAAAGGAACGGTGGACGGAGGCACTTATTTGGAAACTGTAACGAGAAGAAAGAAGGACAAGCGTAGGTAAGGACATGGCAAAGGCAGATAAGAACAGATAAGAATAGACAGACATAGAAAAGGAAATGAAGAATGAAGAAAGCCATTTTGGTAGTTAGCTTTGGAACAAGTTATAAGGAAAGCTGTGAGCGTACGATTGGGGCAATTGAAAGGGAAATTGCAAAAGCATTTCCAACGTATGAGGTGCGGCGGGCATTTACCAGCAAGGTAATTTTAAAGGTATTGGCAACAAGGGATAAGCTTCATATTGATACCGTCAATGAGGCCTTGGAAAAATTGTTGGAAGAAGGCTTCAAAGAGGTTGTAATTCAGCCAACTCACGTAATGAACGGATCAGAATATGAAAAGATGAAGCGGGAGGCAAGTGTTTTTCAAGAGCGATTTGCATTTATTCGATATGGTACCCCTTTATTAACGACAGAAGAAGACTACGGAAACTTAATTATAGCTCTTTCAGAAGAAATAGCAGTTCCAAAAGATACGGCACTTGTTTTTATGGGGCATGGTACGGCACATTTTGCAAACAGTACGTATGCAGCCTTGGATTATCACATGAAGCATGCAGGCTATACCAATGTTTTTATCGGCACAGTAGAAGGATATCCGGACGTAACTACGGTATATCAGGATGTAAAGGCATATGGTGCCAAAAAGGTAATACTCTATCCTTTGATGATAGTAACCGGTGACCATGCACACAATGATATGGCAGGGGAGTCGGAGGATTCGTGGGTTCATATCTTTGAGAGAAGTATGGAAGTTACAGCCGTTATGAAAGGACTGGGCGAATACACAGGCGTGCAGAAAATGTTTGTCGCCCATGTGCAAAATGCAATAAATTAAGCCGGGCACTTGAATCGTATACTTACAAAAAGCGAATCCTTAGGATTCGCTTTTTGTAAGTATAATCGAATAATAACTG
Organism: Lachnospiraceae bacterium; assembly: GCA_028692055.1. Taxonomy (GTDB): domain Bacteria; phylum Bacillota; class Clostridia; order Lachnospirales; family Lachnospiraceae; genus SZUA-378. The sequence goes on from JAQUYA010000011.1 coordinate 37,729, forward strand.
GATTGTTCAGGGATTTCCTCAATAGAAGTGTAAATATGCTCCTGCTCCATACCGCAATTTTCGATCATTGAGGCAGTGACATTTGCTTGTTGTAATGCATCACGCACGGAGGCAATCTGGTGGCCGGATTTCATATAGACTTTGGTGCCTGACAGTGTCAGGGATTCTTCAATCGGATAGGAGCCCGGATAAATATGGAGGGGTTCGGCACCTTCTACCAGACCGGTGTTTAAAGCGGCCGCGGCGGCACAGAAGGAAGGAATACCGCTGATGATAGCAGCGGAATAGTGCAGGTCAGTAATCATTCGATGCAGATACAGATAGGTGGAGTATACCGTTGGGTCACCGAGTGTCAGAAAAGCAACCGAAGCTCCGGTTTTTAATATTTTTTCAATGGCAGAGGCGCCCTCTTTATGTTTTTGTATAAGAAGAGAGGTGTCTTTTGTCATAGGCATTTCAATTAAAAGACAGTTTTTTGCAGCAATGGCTGGAAGAGCTTTTAACACGATTTGATAGGCAATACAGGATTCTCTGGTAGTTGATGGGATTGCAATATATTCACATTCCTGTATAATCCGTACTGCTTTTAATGTAAGTAATTCAGGGTCACCGGGACCCACACCAACCCCATATAGGGTGCCTACATTTGATAGAGTATTCATTGTAATAGCCAGCCTTTCTCTTTTTCACTTACAAGAGTGTTATTTCCATATAAATTATGATAAAATAAGAAACGTAATTGGCTTTCAGTGTATCACAAAACAGATTAGAGTGTCAAAAAGGAACAAATATGACAGATACGTATGTGTATAAGAATCAAAAAAAGTTAAGATGTGGGTATACGACGGGGTCTTGTGCGGCGGGGGCGGCAAAAGCAGGGACGCGTATGCTTTTGACAGGGGAAGTTCTGAGTGAGGTTCAGTTTCCGACACCTAAGGGAACCAGGCTACGGTTAAGGGTAGAGAAGATAGAACGAATGGAAGAAACAGTCACTTGTGCAATTCAAAAGGATAGTGGTGATGATGCGGATGTGACAAATGGAATCCTTATCTATGCAGACGTGAGCCGGATAGCACGGGGTATTATAATAGATGGTGGTGAAGGAATCGGAAGGGTTACACAGTCTGGGTTAAATCAACCAGTTGGAAATGCGGCGATTAATGATGTGCCCCGCAAGATGATAGAACAGTCCGTACAGGAAGAAATGGACTTATGTGGTTACGAGGGTGGAATACAGGTAATTATTTCTGCGCCAGAGGGAATTAAAATAGCAGAGAAGACCTTTAATCCAAGACTGGGTATACAGGGTGGAATCTCAATACTTGGAACCTCAGGCATCGTGGAACCTATGAGTGAACAGGCATTGCTGGATACGATTCGTATGGAAATCAAACAAAAAGCTTACCATGGAAAGAAAGACCTGCTTGTTATTCCGGGAAATTATGGAGAAACCTTTTTAAAGAAGGAATTGAAAATAGAAGTCAGTCAGGCGATAAAATGCAGCAATTTTATTGGTGACACGATTGACATGGCGTATGAATATCAGATACAAAGCTTCCTTCTCGTCGGACATATCGGAAAGCTGGTGAAGCCGGGAGCGGGCATTATGAATACCCATTCCAAGATGGCAGATGGCAGAATGGAAGTGCTGGCAAGCTGTGCCATTCAGGCAGATGTCAGAAGTGAAACGGTGAAAAAAATACTGAACTGCATTACCACGGAGGAAGCCATCACCCTTTTACAGGAAGAAGACAACCGAAATGCAACGAAGCTTTTGGAAGATACGCTACAGATATTAATGCAACGAATTCATTATTATTTACAGAACAGAGCATACGAGGGTCTACGGATTGGAGCCATTTTATTTTCCAATCAACATGGGCTGCTCGGAATGACAGAGGACGCAGAGAAGCTGCTTGTCCCATACACAAAGTAAAAATGATTTCCTGCTGGGACTTGTATAGAATTAATATGAAAAAATAGAAAGCGTGTGAGAATATGGTACATTTTGTAGGAGCAGGACCGGGAGCAGAGGACTTGATAACGGTACGTGGAGAGCATTATCTAAGAGAAGCAGATGTGATTATTTACGCAGGTTCTTTAGTGAATCCAGCCCTGCTAGAGGTCAAAAAAGAAGCCTGTGAGGTCTATAACAGCGCATGTATGACCTTGGAAGAGGTAATTGAAGTGATTGAAAAGGCGGAAACAGAAAAGAAAATGACTGTGCGACTTCATACAGGGGATGCTTCTATTTATGGGGCGATTAAGGAGCAGATGGACGAGCTTAGGAAACGCGCAATTGCTTATGATGTGTGTCCCGGAGTCAGCTCTTTCTGTGGTGCGGCTGCTAGTTTGCAAGTGGAATATACATTGCCAGATATTTCACAATCTGTCATCATTACACGCATGGAAGGACGTACCCCGGTACCGCCAAAAGAAAGTATCCAGAGCTTTGCAGCACATCAGGCAACCATGGTTATTTTCTTAAGTACTGGAATGCTGGAGGAATTATCCAGGCGATTAATTTCCGGAGGATATGCGCCGGATACTCAGGCAGCCATCTGTTATAAAGTTACCTGGCCGGAGGAAGAAACTTATTTATGTACGGTGGAAACACTTGCTAAGACCGCAAGAGAGCATAAGATTACCAAGACGGCGCTTATTATAGTTGGTGATGTATTAGCAGGAAACTATACAAGGTCGGAGCTTTATAATCCACGTTTTACAACGGAGTTTCGGGAAGCAATAGAATAAAAAGTAAGAGAAGGGAAGAACAACAATAACCAAACATTTGATGAAAGTGGAAATGCTACATATACAAGAGTAATTGGAAATAATACAGAAGCAATTACGGAACAGGAATACTTGACGGTGGTGGAGCAATATGGGAAGGCAACGGTAGTGGATTTTGGGAAAAATCAGTGACATCAATTATAATGATTATAATAGAAAAGATAGAAGTGTAGCGATTATCAGCTTTACTGAAGCAGGTGCAAAGCTGGCACGAAAGATAGAGGGCACCCTGGTAAAGCTGCATATGAAAGTATCGGTAGAAGAAAAGCCATTTACGTGTACGTTAACGGAATGGACAAATCGTGCTTTTTGTGAAGCCGATGCGCTTTGTTTTATTGGAGCGACAGGGATTGCAGTACGCAGTATTGCGCCTTTTCTGGAGAGTAAATATGTAGACCCGGCGGTCATCGTATTAGATGATATGGGAAAATACTGCATTTCCTTATTATCGGGACATGTGGGTGGCGCGAATCAATTAACAGAACAGATTGCGCAGATAACAGGTGCAATACCGGTGATTACCACGGCGACGGATAATCACGGTTATTTTGCCATCGACAGCTTTGCCAGAGAAAAGAATCTGACCTGTATTCCGACGAAGGGCTGCAAGGAAATAGCGGCTGCTTTTCTGGAAGGAAAAGTCATAGAAATAGCAAGTGATTTTAGAATCACAGGAGAATTACCAAGGCAAATGAAGATAAAAACGAAACAGGCGTCGTCTTCCCCGAAAATCGTATTTACCCTGTATCCAAAGCAGGAACCAGATACGCTGTACCTCATACCTCATATCATAACCGTTGGAATCGGATGTAAAAAAGGAACTGCCTGCGAGCAAATCGAAGATGTCGTACAGCAAAGCCTGCGTATGCATGAGATGCAATTACAAAGTATCCAGCAGATTGCGAGCATTGATGTGAAAAAGGAAGAAGCCGGACTAATGGAATTTACACAGAAATATAAGCTTCCACTGGTAACTTATTCCGCAGCAGAATTGCGCAAGGTAGAAGGCAGCTTCGCACATTCGGATTTTGTGGAACAAACCGTTGGCGTGGATAATGTATGTGAACGTGCGGCAGTACTAGGAAGCAGGAACGGGACACTGATACAGAGAAAAACAAGCTTTCAGGGCGTGACAATTGCACTGGCTATGGCAGACTGGAGTGTGGATTTTGCATAAATTATATGTGATAGGAATTGGACCAGGTGATTATGAAGATATGACGCTGCGTGCGGAACGGGCATTAAAGGAAAGCAGTGTCATCATTGGGTATACAGTATATGTGGATTTGGTGAAGCCACATTTCCCGGAGAAAAGATACCTGACTACGCCAATGAAAAGAGAAATAGAGCGCTGCCATATGGCATTTCAGGAAGCACAGAAGGAAGAAACAGTCGCCATGATATGCAGCGGTGACGCGGGTGTTTATGGAATGGCAGGTCCAATTATGGAACTGGCTGCACAGTATCCACAGGTTTCCATAGAGGTAGTACCGGGTGTGACAGCAGCGTTAAGCGGTGCAGCTATTTTAGGAGCCCCACTGACACATGATTTCGCAGTCATAAGCCTAAGTGATTTAATGACACCGTGGGAAACGATTGAGGAGCGAATTACGGCGGCGGCAAAAGCAGACTTTACGATTTGCATTTATAATCCATCCAGTAAGAAAAGAGCGGATTATTTGCAGAAAGCCTGCGATTTAATCCTGCCGTACAGAGCGGAGAATACCCTGTGTGGAATCGCAAAACAGATTGGCAGGGAAGGACAGGATACAGAGATAGTGACGCTTCGGGCATTAAGGGATACAAAAGTAGATATGTTTTCTACGGTATTTATAGGAAACCAGACAACGAAAAAAGTACAGAACATGCTTGTTACACCGAGGGGGTATCAGACAACTTGAAGCCAATAGTCGTATTTGCAGGAACAAAAGAAGGACGAAAAATAGCAGAATATCTGGCGGAGCATAATATTCCGGCACGTATTTGTGTTGCAACAGAATATGGACAGGAACTGCTTCCAACAGCAGATACGCTAAAAGTAAGCTGTGTAAGACTGAATGAATTACAAATGGAAGAAGTACTGGAACAGGAATCCTGCAAAATGGTAATTGATGCGACCCATCCGTATGCCGTTGAAGTAACCAGAAACTGCAAAGCAGCCTGTGAACGAAAGCGGATTCCTTACTATAGAGTGTTCCGACAAAGCTTGACGGAAGAAACGCAGGACGTGATACAGGTGGAGTCTGTCCTGGAAGCAGTAGATTATTTGCGAGATAAAAAAGGAAATGTGCTGGTGACCACAGGAAGCAAAGAAATGGCATCTTATCTGACTTTAACAGATGCAATGGAAAGACTTTATTTTCGGGTATTATCCACTGCCGAAGTAGTAAGCGCATGTAAAAAGCTTGGGATAGAGGGCAGACATCTGTTTGCCATGCAGGGACCCTTTGGGGAAGAAATGAACTATGCACTTTTGAAAGAAATGAATGCAGCATACATGGTTACCAAAGAATCCGGGCAGAACGGAGGATTTGAGGAAAAGCTGGCTGCGGCAAAACGTGCAGGAGTGACCACTATCGTAGTGGGCAGACCAGCTGTGGAAGATGGGTATTCCTTTGAAACGATAATTCAGAAAATACAAAAAACAGTAAATGCAGCAAAGAAAACAGATAAAAATAGAGAACTATCAGATACGCAGGGAATTACAGAAATTTCACGTAAAGTATATGTGATTGGTATCGGTACCGGGTCTAAGAAACTGATAACGATACAGGCAGTAGAAGCGTTGCAGGAAGCACAGATTGTTTTTGGTGCAAAACGTATGCTGGAGGCGGTGAAAGATAGCATATCTGATTCCTGTATTTCCATAGCAGAATATCAGGCTGATAAAATCGCAGCGTATTTAGAGGAACATATAGAACTTAACCGTATTGCAGTATTATATTCCGGGGACATTGGTTTCTATAGTGGAGCAAAACAATTAAGGGGGATATTGGAAGCAAAAGCGAATATGCAGTGTATTCCGATTGCGGGAATTTCTGCTCCGCTATATTTCATGGATCAATTAGGAATTGCCTGGGAAGATGCCATGCTGTGCAGTATGCATGGAAGAAATGAAAATATCCTGGCAAACATAAAGAATCACAAGAAGGTGGTTGTTTTATTAGGCGATGTAGATGCAGTATCCAGATTATCGGAGCTTTTGATACAGGCGAATTTATTGCAGATAAAAATGGTGGTCGGAGAGAACTTATCTTATCCAAATGAAAAGATACTGATTGGAAGTCCAGAAAAATTTCTTGGACAAAGGTGTGATAAACTGGCAATGGTATATTTGGAGCATGAAAAGGCAGGAACACAGGTGGTAACGCATGGAATGGAAGATGCGGCATTCATACGTGATAAAGTACCTATGACTAAAATGGAAGTGCGTAGTATTTCATTATCCAAACTACAGCTTACCAAAGAGGCAGTTTTATACGATATTGGTGCCGGAACAGGAAGTATCGCAATTGAAGCAGCGATGCAGGCAGGTGACGGTCAGGTATATGCCATTGAAAAGGAAGAAAGAGCACAGGAGCTGCTGCAGGGAAATAAACAAAAATTTGGTGTGACAAATCTTATGCTGATAAGGGGAAAAGCACCGGAAGCATTGGAAGATTTACCATTGCCTACCCATGCCTTCATAGGCGGAAGTGCGGGTGCATTGGATAAAATACTGGGTGTGCTCTATACAAAGAATCCAAAGATACGAGTCGTAATGAATGTAATTGCACTGGAATCGCTTGCAAAAGTTATGGAATGTGTCGAGAAGTATCAGATAAAGCATGTAGAATATGTACAGGTAGCGATATCTAAAAGTAAGGAAATCGGTTCCTATCAAATGATGACAGGGCAAAACCCGGTTTATGTGATAACCCTTTCACAGGATACGAGAGGGGAACAGTCATGAAGAAAAATAGAATACCGCGTGTTATGATTGCCGCTCCGAGCAGTGGAAGTGGAAAAACAACGATTACCTGTGGTCTGTTGCAGATACTGGTAAACAGAAAATGCAATCCTATCTCCTTTAAATGTGGACCGGATTATATTGATCCTATGTTTCATCGAAGTGTGATAGGAGTTCCGACAGGAAATATAGATGCATTCTTTATGAACAAAGAAAACATGCGTTATTTATTTGCAGAGATGTGTAACCAACAGCAACGTGCAACCATTGCAGTAGTAGAAGGGGTCATGGGATACTATGACGGGCAATGTGCAGACAGTACAAAAGCAAGCAGCTATGAAGTTGCCAGGGATTTGGAAATGCCGGTGATACTGGTGGTAAACGGAAGCGGAGCAAGCCTTTCTATTGCCGCAACTATTAAGGGATTTGCTCAGTTTCGGACACCGAGTCAGATAAAAGGCATTATTTTGAATCAGGTATCCCAAAAGACATACCTTGGTATCAAACAATGTGTGGAACGAGAAACGGGAGTGGAAGTACTAGGCTATCTGCCCAAACAGGAAGGTATGGTATGGCAGAGCAGACACTTGGGGTTGGTATTACCAGATGAAGTGAAAGATTTGCAGAAAGAATTACAACAGCTTTCCGCAAGCATGGAACAAACCATTGATGTAGATAGAATCCTTGCAATTGCAGAAGCGGCGGAAGAGTTTACGTATGAAGCTCCAAAGACAGAGATTGCGAAGGAGAAAGAAAAGGTGAATATTCGGATTGCAATCGCAATGGATGCCGCGTTTTGCTTTTATTATCAGGAAAGCTTACAATTGTTGAAAAGTCTGGGTGCAGAACTGGTTCCATTTTCTCCGCTTTTTGATAAAGAATTGCCTGAACGGATACAGGGAATTATACTGGGGGGCGGATATCCGGAGCTCTATGCAAAAAAACTGGCGCAGAATGAAACGATGAAATGTGCTGTCTTTCAGGCATTATCCAAAAGGCTACCCTGTATTGCAGAATGTGGTGGATTCCTGTATCTGCAGCAGACGCTTACCGATGTACAGGAACAGACCTTTCCGATGGTTGGCTTTTTAGATGGACATGCTAGAAAGGCAATAAAAAGGCGGCATTTTGGTTACATTACCGTTTCCATGAAGGAAGTTTCCATTTTGGGGAAGGCAGGTACACAAATACCGGCACATGAATTTCATTATTGGGAAAGTGATTCGGAGGGAGAAGCAGCACTTGCTGTGAAACCAGATGGTAAACGCACATGGGCATGTATCCGACAGAAAGAAAATGTAGTTGCCGGATTCCCTCATTTCTATTTACCAGGAGCTGTTTCAGTAGCGCAAGCATTTATAGAGGCCTGCAGAGCTTATAGTTTATAATGAAAAAGAAGGTATCTGATATGTTGGAAAAAATAGAGCAGAAGATAAATCCTAAATATAGAAAGCAGGCGGAGGCGCGTTGGAATGCGATTGCAAAACCGATTCACAGCCTTGGTCTGTTGGAAGATGCAATCATAAAGATAGCGGGAATACAGGAAAATGCGGCAGATATTAGAATCGAGAAAGCGGCGCTGGTTATTCTATGTGGGGATCATGGAGTTGTAAAAGAAAAGGTAACACAGACAGGGCAGGAAGTTACCCGGATTGTTGCAGAAAACTTTACGACAGGGGCTGCGAGTGCGGTAGCTATGGCACGTGTGGCGCAGACCGATGTATTTCCAGTGGATATTGGCATTGCCAGTGATAAGGCAGCTGCGAGCAGGATACGTGAATCCGTGACCTTGCAAAAAGATTCACTTACCCTGAGAAATATTCGCAAGGGTACCGGGAACATTGCAATAGAGCCTGCCATGACGAGAGAAGAATGTGAAAAAGCAATACAGACGGGAATAGATATCGTGGGTGAATTAAAGGAAATGGGTTACCATTTAATTGCAACTGGTGAAATGGGGATCGGGAATACGACTCCGAGTAGTGCGTTGGCGGCGGTATTGTTAGAGGAATCGGTTGAAGGAGTGACCGGAAAAGGTGCGGGTCTGTCTAATGCAGGATTGGAACAAAAGTGCCGTACAATTAAAAATGCGATACATAGATATGAAATGGAAAAAGAAACAGAAGAGACAGAAACAGATTATATCCAATTAATGGCGGAATTGGGAGGACTGGAACTAGCAGGGATGATGGGACTGTTCTTGGGAGGAGCCGTTCATAGAGTACCTATTCTGATTGATGGCTTCATTTCGGCGGTTTCTGCACTGATGGCGGTACGGCTTGCACCAGATGTCAAGCAATTTATACTGGCATCGCATGTATCCAAAGAGCCTGCGGGAAAACGGGTTTTAGAGGCACTTGGTCTTTCTCCTTTTCTTACAGCTGAAATGTGTCTGGGAGAAGGAACCGGGGCGGTAGCCACTATCCCGATTCTGCGAATGGCGCTTGCTGTATATCAGGAAATGAGTACATTTCAGGATATTTCAATAGATGCCTATGAGAAATTTCAGGATTAAATGGGGGCTAAATATGTTAGTAGTGGTGACTGGTGGCAGTGGCAGCGGAAAATCAGAATACGCGGAAAGTAGAATTGTTGCATTACGTGAACAGTATCGGGAAGAAAACTGTATGGATCTGGAATCCGATATTCCAACGTATTACATTGCGACCATGCACGCATTTGATGAAGAAACGATAAAACGTATCGAAAGACATCGGGCAATGCGGGCGAATAAGAGATTTCGGACGAAAGAGCAGTATACGAGTCTTCAAAAATTGGAATTAAAGAAAGAGAACAATCCCTGCATGGTATTATTGGAATGTATATCCAATCTGGTCGCAAATGAATTGTATCAGGCAGATGGGTGCATAAAGAACGGAAAAGATTGTGTTTCTTATATTCAGATGGGCATTTTGCATTGTTTGTCCCAGACGGAACATATGGTGATTGTCACAAATGAGGTAACAAGCGATGGATTAGCCTATGATGCAGAAACACTGCACTACAGTAAAATACTCGGAGAGGTAAACCAAATGCTGGCAAAGATGGCGGATGAAGTAATTGAAGTCATATATGGCATTCCGGTGTGGATAAAGAAGGAGAAAGTCAGATGAAATCATGTATCATAGCTTTTGCAATGTATTCAAAGATTCCAATGCCAAAAGTAGAGTGGAATGAAAAAAATATGAAATATGTCATCTGCTATTTTCCACTGATTGGAGTAGTTATTGCTGCGCTGGAGCTGCTGGTATTCTTCATATGTGAACAGCTTCAAATAGGAAGTTTACTGAGAGGTATTTTATTAACCATTGTGCCAATTATGATTACCGGTGGGATTCATATGGACGGTTTCCTGGATACGGTCGATGCCAGAAATTCCTATGCAGACAGGGAAAAGAAACTTGAAATATTAAAGGACCCCCATGCAGGTGCATTTGCAATTATAAAAGGAATCGTATATTGTTTATTGCAGGTTGGATTTTTTAGTGAAGTAACTTTTTCGGGACTTGTTTTTCTGAGTGTTGTATTTGTGTTTTCAAGAGCGCTGAGTGGCTTTGCACTGGCAAATTTTAAGGGAGCAAAAGAAACCGGATTGTTGGCATCATTTGCCGGAGGTGCAGATAAAAAAGTAGTGTCCTTCGCAATGATAGGGTATGGAATTGTGGGATTGATTGGCTTGTTTGGACTTTTATTTTACAGCGGTATGCAAATGGAAAATCTGATTTTGATAGTAGGAATCTGCATTTCCTGCCTTCTTACTTTTGCATATTATCATTTTTTTTCTTACCGGGAGTTTCATGGAATTACCGGAGATATTGCCGGTTATTTTTTGCAATTAGTGGAATTAACAACATTGATAACATGTGTTATTATAGAGAAGGTGGGACCATGGTTTTTTTAATTGGAGGAAGCAATCACGGTAAACTGGACTTTGCCAGATGCGTATACAAAGAAATGCTGGAAGTGGGAGCTGAATATAGCATTTGTGAGGGAGTAAATGTTACCCTTGATTTGCCAACGAGAATAGGTGTACTTAATCATCTGCATATTTATATTCGCCGTATGCTGGAAGAGGGCAGAGAAAATGAAATTTTTCCTAATCTGCAAAGGGTGATAGATAATAATCCCGATGTCATCTTTATCACAGATGAAATCGGTTATGGAATCGTACCAATAGATGCCTTCGAACGGCATTACCGGGAAGTGACCGGAAGAATCTGCTGTCAAATAGCGAAAGAGGCAGACAGAATGATTCGTGTCGTATATGGAATTGGAACGGTGCTGAAAGAAAAGAAATAGAAAGGAGCAGGTATGAAAATACAGCTGATTCGTCATGGTATGACACAGGGAAATAAAGAAAAACGTTATATTGGAACGATTAATGAATCCATTTTGCCGGAAGAAAGGTCATATCTTGAAAATCATAGAAACGAATATGCACAGGAGGCAGTGGAATACCTGTATGTAAGTCCCATGCTGCGGTGCATGGAAACAGCGGAGGCGTTATATCCACAGGTACCTTATGAGCTAGTATCGGATTTAAGAGAATGTGATTTTGGTGATTTTGAAAATCATAATTACATAGAATTGTCGGAAGACCCAGATTATCAAAGATGGATAGACAGTAAGGGAACCTTACCATTTCCAAATGGGGAGCGTATAGAAGACTTTAAGAAGCGTTCTGTTCGTGGGATTCAAAACTGTATAGAGAAAGCACTTAAAGAAAACTATCAATCCATTGCTTTTCTGGTACACGGTGGAACCATAATGGCAGTCATGGAGGAAATGGCAGTTGCAACAAAAGAAAATTGTTCAAAAGATTATTTTCAGTGGCAGGTGAGGAATCTGGAAGGATATTATGGAGAAGTACAGGTATTGACATCGAAAAAAGGTTCCAGCTACAAAATTAACTCTTTTCAAAAAAAGGAAAGAATATAAAGGTAGACAGAGAGGCACAGTTAGGAGCACATACATGAAAGAAATAATACAACTGCATATGCTTGCATTACTTGCCGGATTTTTTCTCGACCTATGTTTTGGTGACCCGGAGGGATTTCCACATTGCATTCGTTTGATAGGAAGCAGCATTGCATGTTTAACAAAGAAAATCAGAAAACGATTACCAAAAACAAAACAGGGTGAATTCATAGGTGGAATCCTGTTAGTGCTTGTGATACTCTGCTTTTTTGGAGGTGGTTCTTATCTTTTATTGAAGGCAGCTTTATGGGTGCATACCTATTTGTATTTAGTATTGGCAACTTTCATTTGCTATCAGATGCTTGCCATGAAGGATTTGAAGAAAGAAAGTATGCGGGTATATGAAGCATTGGGAAATAAATCGAGAGATTTAAAGGAAGCACGCAGTGCAGTAAGCAGAATCGTGGGACGGGATACGGCCAGTCTGGATGAAAGCGGGATTATAAGAGCAACGGTGGAAACGATAGCAGAGAATACTTCTGACGGTGTGATAGCACCGCTTATCTATATGGCGATTGGTGGGCCTGTATTTGGTATCTTATATAAAGCTGTCAATACGATGGACTCCATGGTGGGTTATAAAAACGAAGAATTTTTGTATTTTGGAAGATGTGCGGCAAAGCTGGATGATGCGGTAAACTTCATACCTGCGAGAGCGGCGGCTATGGGAATGCTGTTAGCAAGTGGAATAAGAGGATTATCTGTGAAAGAGGCATTCCGTATCTATCACAGGGATCGTACATGTCATGCCAGTCCAAATTCTGCCCAGACGGAGGCAG
>JAQUYA010000012.1 GCA_028692055.1 Lachnospiraceae bacterium
GATCTGCTGTTATCACAATTACTGGTATTCTTCTGTAGCTATTTCTTTCCTGCATATATTTCAGTATCTGCCAACCATCCATTCCCGGCATTTGAATATCCAAAATAACTACCGCGGCCTCATCTCTGTATTGACTTAGCACACTCAATGTTTCTGTTCCGTCTGCCGCTTCTACAATATAATATTCATCCTTGCAAAGTTCCTTTATGATTTCACGCTCTGCATCATAATCATCTGCAACAATCAGTATTTTCTTGTCCTTACTGTTTGGATTTTCCTTTTGCATAATCTGTAATATATATTGCCCTTTTCCAAAAGCCTTTGCTTCATAGAGTGCATCATCTGCCATCTGAAATACCTTTTCAAAAGAAACCTGTTCCTCTGGCAGGATTACGATTCCAAGACTAATACTAATCTCCTGTGCAATCAGGTGTTTCATCTTCTTCTGTATTACTTTTTGTAATTGACTGCATTTACTTTCCAATACTTTAGAATCAACAATGTTTCTGGCAAGAATCAAAAATTCATCCCCACCAATTCTTCCCACAATATCGGTTGCCCGAAAATTTGCTGTCAGCAACTTTCCCATTTCTTCCAACACGTCATCGCCAACCTGATGGCCGAATTTATCATTGATATCTTTAAAATTATCTATATCCATTACAACCAAACCGCAGTTGACACCGATGTCTCTATTTTTCAAATATTCTGTTGCATACTGTTCACAGGACATCTTATTCATAACTCCTGTCAGAGCATCTATACTACTCATTTTTTTGTATTTCAGTTTCGCACTCTTGTCCTGCATGCGTATTGCCAAAACAACCGCACCAGATACCAGAGAAAAAACAAAAGAAACAATAGCATTAAAAATATCAGAGCTTTCCATAATACCTTCTTTTACGTTACGCACCATTAGAATATATATTACTAATGCCACAAACAATAATGTATAAACATCCTTGAATTGAAAGATATAAAGAATTGGCAAAATAACCAACAGTAATCCAAAAAAAGAGCTCGGTCCTGTTGGCGTCTCAATGACATCAAATACCATAATATAACCCATGATTATCATGCAATGCAGTAGACAAACTGCCTTTATGATTAAACAGTTCTTTTCCTTTTTCTTACGATAGAAAATTGCGAATAATAGAAAAATCAACATCGTAGGGAGAAAAAGAAAATATGCCGGACTTGCCACCCAGTTGTTAAAAATGTGTGGTGTTATAAAAAGAAAGAATACTAACAAAACCATAGAAGTAAAACTTACATTTTGTAAGACATATAAGTTTGTTTCCGCATTTTCCATTTTCGAATTCTCAAAAAAGCTACGTCTTTGAATATCCCTATGTTTTATATTAGTAATTATTGCTTTTAATTTTTCCATTTTTTTACCTATCAATCCTTAATTATGTATAACTTTATACCATGCATTTTAACTCTGATTGATAGTAATTGTAACACAAATTAACATACTCTACAATTTTTTATTTCTTCTATAAGCACCTTTGCTGCTGCCTTATGTGCCAACACCCCCGGATGTTGTCTGGCTCCGATGGTTTCTTCTGTCGTATCCTGTAATAACAGAAACTCCACTTTCGTATCCCGTTCCTGCTCTTTATAACATTTGATTACCGCCTCTATAAAATCTTTCATTGGCATGCCAAGCATTCCATACACCCACAGAATCTGGGCGTTGGGGTTATATTTTCTCAATTTTTTCAGAAATGCATAGACTGCATGCTTGAATTCCTTTATAGAAGCTTCTTCATACGTCCCGTCTGCATTCATACGCTGCTCATGAGATTCCCCTGTTACTTCATCCTGCCATTTGGGAGAATGAAATGCGCCGTCGTCATTTGTTCCAAGATTAACAACGATTGCATCCGGCTGCCAGCTTTTAAAATCATTTAGTTCCCCTGCCCCAAGCTCTCTGTTTCGGTTCCCTTTAATGACACCACATACCTGCTCATAATAATCCGGCAGATTATTATGTGGGTTGTTATCCCATGCCGAATACACACCCCAGCCACTCTGTGAAATAATATGATAATCTGCGTTGAGTGCCTGTGCTATCATAACCGCATAATTATTCTGCGTACTAAACCACATCGATATCCAGTCTTCTTCCTGTTTTGCTCCAATACTTCCTTCTCCTGAAGTAATGCTGTCCCCTATAAATTCTATCTTATAAGGCTTCTCCTCTACTTTTTCAAAGCTTCCATCGGTTCTCAGATTGTGAATTTGCAGACAATGTTTTTCATCCTCCGGCATCGCCTGTACTTCTTTTAATACCTTTATATTTTTCACTATCTCAGGATTCATATTGCGAAAAACACAAATCCACTGTTTTCCTTTTTCCACCATTCTGCGGCTGATATAGGCACCATCAATTATGATACTTATCCAAGGCTCATATATGTCATAATCCGCCTCTATTTCAATCCATAACTCCCGTGCCTTTACATTACATTCAATTCCACTTCCTGTCCAAAATAACGTCAGTGGATTCCGCTCTTTTGTCGTTCTTCCGAGTACAAATAAATCCTGTATATCTGCTATTTGGTAATCCTTCATGTCTTATTCTCCTGCTGTTCCTATTTTCTTTTGCCATTCCCTTTGATATTCTGAGGGAGAAGTCCCCATGAGCTTCTTAAATAGTGTACTAAAATAAGCGGTATCTGTATAGCCCACTTTATTTGTCACCTCATAAACCTTCATGCGGCAGTTTTGTAACAGTGAACATGCTATGCTTATCCGGTAATAACTCAAATAATTCGTAAATGTATAATTTGTTTCTTTCTTAAACACACGGCTTAAATAGCCTTCACTTATTTGTAGATAATCGGCTACTGTACTTATCGTAATATCCTCTCCAAAATTGGACTTAATATAATGAATTGCTTGTTTTACATACTTATTTTCGATTTCTGTATTCGGTTGAAACTGTAATTGTACCGGCACTTGCGTTCGTTCTTCCTTTCCTTCGTTTTCAGGGAAAAAAACACGCAAAATTGTTTGCTTAAGTTCTTCATCACGTAAAGGCTTCACTAAATAATCACTTGCACCGGCACGTATGGCACTCTGGGCATAACTAAAATCACTGTGTGCAGATAATAAAATAAAATGAGAATTGCAGCCCTCTGCGCGCAATTGTTTAATCATAGATACTCCGTCCATATATGGCATACGGACATCTGTAATGACTAAGTCCGGTTGTAGCTCATGTATCAAATCAACACCCTGCCTACCGTTGGAAGCCTCTGCAATAACCGTACATTGCATAGCTTTCCAATCCAGTGTTTCTATGATTCCTTTTCGAACCATTGCTTCATCTTCGATTACAATTACCTTAATCATGGCATCTTCTCCTTCCGTATAGGAAGTACAATCGTTACCGTAGTGCCAATTCCAGCCTCTACTGTAGCCGTAATTCCATACTGCCTTCCAAAATATAATTTAATAATTTTATTCACGTTATAAAGTCCTAAATGCCCTTCATTTTCCATGAAATTATCCGTATTCAGCCAGTCAATAATCTCCTGACTCATACCTACTCCATCATCGGTAACATTGATGGAAATCGTATCCCCTATTTGGTCTGCATAAATAGATATGGATCCCCCTTCCTGTTCTGCCAGTCCATGAATAATTGAATTTTCCACAATTGGCTGTAACATCAGTTTTGGTACAATACAATCCACCAAATCATCTGGTATCTCTACCTCATATGTAAATTTACCATTAAAACGAATCTGTTGAATTTTGATATAATTATCTATAATATCTAATTCCCCCTGCAGGGGAATAAATTGTTCTTTTCGAATACTGTTCTGTAAAATATAAGCAAGATTTTCTGCCATGAGTGAAATGTCTTCCAAATGATGAATTCTTGCACTCCATTTAATACTATCCAAAGTATTATATAAGAAATGCGGGTTTAACTGCGTTTGAAAAAGTTGAATCTGCATATCCTGAATATCCTTTTGCCTTCGTACCATGTTGTCTACATGATTACTTAATTCCTCTGTCATATGATTAAAATTATTTGTCAGTTCTCCTAATTCATTTTGCTGATTCGTATGCACATGAATGGATAGATTTCCTTTTTTCACAAGTTCCATGGCTTTATTTAATTTGTCAATTGGATTTGACAACTGTTTGCCCAAAATCATAGATACGATAACGCATAAAATTAGGCAGATAAAAGATATAAAAAGACTGATACGAAACATACCCTGTTTTGCTGCCGTTGATATTAGGGACTGCTTCTGCAGTATCACATGGTATCCACTCGTAGGTTCTACCGCTCCTGAATACCAGAAATTATTAGGTACTTCATTTTCCTGTAACATATCGATTGTACTTTGTCCATAATTCTGACTGGAACAATAGATTATATTCATTTGTCTGTCTGTTACAAAAATCGTATCACTTTGACTAAAAAATCCATTGAATAACTGGTCGAAGTCTGCTTTGGTAAGAGACATGGTAATATAACCCATTCTTACTTTTTTTTGATTTTCCACTGTATAAACCGTTTGAAGTAATACATTGGAATTCCTGTTCGCTATACTATTGGTAATATAATAATTCTGATTTTTACCCCGCTTGGCCTCTCCTAATATACCCCAATAAATGGGTAATATCTCTTCTGCATCTTGTGTACTGGTTGCAAAACGAAGATGTCCTCCTATATCATAAATGCTTACTAGTACATCTGTTGGAATCGTTGCACTATTTTGATACAACGTCAGATATAGTGCCTTTTGATATTCATCATTTACTTTATCAATCAATGCCTTCGCAGACAATTCTTCTTCACAGAGAAGCTTACAGATTTGCTCTGAGGAATCAAAGAAACCGGTTAATCGCTCATTCAACTCTACAATCTGACGATTTCCATCCGTTTCTAATTCGTGTTGAAATACTACAGAATAAAAATAAGTTGAGAAACACATAGAAAGCAGTAAAGGAATTAATGCAACCACTAAAAATCCAATAAATATTTGTTTCCGATAGGAAAGAGAATCTAAAAATTTCATTGATGTTCTCCTCCTCTTTGCACTTTTTCTGCAGGAAGATAACTCAAATATTCTATTAAGTATTGTTTCACATCGTCACACAATGTAAATTCCAGAAAATCTTCTGCAATCACTCTGTGTTGTTGCTGCTTCGTGATTGCTACCGTATTGATTACGGTACAATCCTTTTTACCAAAATGTATATATGCCACATTACTTCCCTGTGCAAGCAATGTCTTTGCTTTTTCTTCCGTTACAACACCAAGCGAATATTTACCTTCATTCACTCCATTCACGATTTCTTCCGTAGAATCTGCATATTTCCCAATATTGGTGTAAAATTCTGATAAATACTTCTTCCATTCTTCCCCATAATTATCCGCTACATACTCACTTATTCCTTGATACAGGGGGGATTCCTCCGGATTGGGGAATCCAATTTTTCCTTTCCATTCCTCTTTACATAAACTGCTAAAATCCTCTGGAAGTTCCTTATAGGTAACAATATTGGTATTATAAATAATTACTAAAGAGGAGGAAGAGAAATTACGAGAACATGAAAATAGTTTCGAATTTTTCTGCGTGTTTTTTTCTGACATTCCAAATACAATATCTGCGGGGAATTTATCTTTTTCAGCCCGAAGTTCATTAATAATGTCTTCTTCCGTTTCTTCACGCACTTCTACATTCTGATTACTTCTATTTTCAAATTCTCGTATAATTGGTTCATAGATTTCTTTTGACAGAGTCGTATATACAATCAGATCCGGATTTTGAGCAAACTTCTGACAGCCTGTGTCACCACAAGCTGTCAGGCTTAATACAATACTCATTATAATACAAATACACAGACCCCTTTGTTTTCCCATATATTGACTCCCCAGTCTTTTATGAAACGCTATTCCAAATGTAATAATTCCTCAAATCTTCTACACATTATTATAGCATCATTTTGCTCTGACATCTCGCAAAAAATTCTTAGAAGAGGTTCCGTACCCGAAAATCGGGCAATTATCCATCCTCCGTTTTCAAAATAAACCTTACACCCATCTTCATGGGATATTTTACGAACTGGTATTCCAAAATCTGGAATTTTCCGTTCTTCCATCAACACATGATAGATTTCTTTTTTTGCCTCTTTTCTAAAATGATAATCACGTTCCTCCATATAACAAGTGCCAAATTCCGCTTCGATTTTTGCCATGATTTCTGATAATCTGCTGCCTGTTATTGCTACCATTTCTACCAAGAGTGAAGCCGCATATACTCCATCTTTTCCCAATATATGCCCCCGCACGGTAAGTCCACCCGAAGACTCTCCTCCAAGTATGGCATCTGTTTCCTGCATTTTTGCAGAAATATGTTTGAATCCAACCGGCACCTCATAGCATTCCTCACCGAAATGCTCTGCCAATGCATCCAATCGATGTGTCGTAGCCACAGAACGCACGACCGGACCATGCCATCCTTTGTACTTTATTAAATAGTAATATAACAATACTAAAATATCATTTGGATGCAGGAATCCCCCTATATCATCTATGACCCCTAAACGGTCTGCATCACCATCCGTAGCCAAACCGATATCACAATGCTTCTCTACCACAAAATTTTGTAAACTACGAACAGTTTCTTCACTCGGTGCTGGAAGCTGTCCTCCAAACAATGTATCATGGTTATCATGAATCGTATGTAACTGACATCTTGCAGTCAGCAAGATTGTCTTTAAAGATAATTCACTCACCCCATAGAGCGGATCAAGCGCAATCTTTAATCTGGCATTTCGAATTGCCTGCATATCCACACATGCTATAATGCTGTCCAAGTACTCATTCAATGGATATATTTCTTCTAATAGCCCAGCCTTTATAGCATCTTCATACTCCATTTCTGCTACATCTTCTAGGCATAGTGAAGCAATTATTTCTTCCAGTTCTCCTGTTTGTATCTCATCTGCATCACGACCGCCTTCCGTAAATATTTTAATTCCATTATAAATTGCTGGATTGTGACTTGCTGTCACCATCATTCCATATGGAAGTTTATTCTTTTGTACATAAAACATAGCAACCGGTGTCGGTACCGAATAATTAATTAATTTTGTTACAATTCCCTCTTTTGCAAATACCTGCCCAGCCCAGCACATAGCCTCTTTTGCTAAAAATCTCCTGTCATAGCCAATTACCATTTCTCTCTCAGCCACGCCTTCTCTTTTCATTTTTACACACATTGCCTTTGCCAAAAGCTGTATATTGGATTTGATAAATTCATCGCCTATCACAGCTCTCCAGCCACCTGTTCCAAACTTTATCATACTGCAATCCCTTCCTTCTGCATAGCAGTTCGTAATACTTCTATACTGCCTCGATAGATAAATCCCTTCATGCCTGCAAACATCGCTGCTTCTATATTTACGTTGAAATCATCAATAAAATAACATTCTTCTGCTCTTAAATCAAATTGTTTCAAAAAAGTTTGAAAGATTATCTGCTCCGGTTTTAACATCTTATAATCTGCAGATATAAACTCACCGTCAAAATATTGCAATGCCGGAATATTTACACGAAACTTATGAAAACGTAAGCTGGTATTGGATAGTAAATATATTTTATAACCATGCTGCTTTAATTCTTTTACCAGTTTTTCCATTTCCGGATATGGTGGAATATAAGTATGCCAATGCTCTATTAGCGTGGCTACATAATGCTGTAAGTGTTGCGGCAGACGTTTGCAAATAGAACAAATCGCATCTTCCTCAGACAGAATACCTCTGTCCAGTTGAATCCATTCTACTGATTGAAATACCTCCTGGCAGAGGAAATCCCCCTCTGCCATATCCTTTACATATTGACTGGTGTATTCTCTTGCCTGATATCGGATTAGTACATTTCCCATATCAAAAACAATATTTTTTATCTTCTTTTCCATCTTATACGACCGATACCTTTCCTTTGCTAATCTTTAAAAATATCAGTAAGGATACCACCGTACTTACAGTTAAAATAGAAGCTAATGCTGCTGCCGTTCCATAACTATTACGAACTACCTCCGTATATATGGCTACCGATATCGTACTTGTTTTTCCACCATATAACATAACACTGCTGGATAATTCATTGATACAGGTAATCCAGCTTAATATAGCACCGGATAATACTCCGGGTGCCATCAAACGGGCAGTTACCGTAAAGAATGTTTTCATTGGTGATACTCCTAAATTAATAGACGCTTCTTCCACACTCTTATCCATCTGTTGTAAAAATGCACTTCCTGAGCGAACGGTATAGGGCAGTTTACGTACAACATATGCAATAATAATAATCGCTGCAGTACCTGTTAATATTATCGGTTTTTTATTAAATGCTACAATTAAACTAATGCCAAGTACCGCTCCCGGGATTACATATGGGAACATAATCAATAAATCCAGGAAACTGGAAGTAAATCCCTTCTGCCGAACAATAATATAAGAAATCAAAATACCTATCATAATAATCAGCACAATTGCTACAGACGAGAATACAAATGTATTTCTTATATTGGTTCCTAAACGTTTGATAATGGTTGTATAGCTGTCTAAACTAAATCCACCGACAAAACCGGTAAAGTTGGTCTTGATAAAGCTGCTTATCAAAACAACGATTTGAGGTAAAATGCCTACAAAAGTAACTAAAATAACCGGCAGCGTAGCCAATACTCTTTTTCCTTTGTGTAATTCAATTTCCTTTGGCGGACGCATGGAAGTCATAACATAATTTTTTCTGGACAAATAATATTTTTGCACCAAAAGCACCAAGGTAGAACAAAGTACAACGATTACCGATAATGCACTTGCCAAATGCGCATTTCCACCCATCTCACTCATATATTCATTGTAAACCAATACTGGCAGTACGATATAGCCTTCCCCGATTAACATCGGTGTACCAAAATCAGCCAAACTTGTCATAAATACCATAATTGCTCCTGCTGCTATTGATGGCATAATAACCGGCAGAGTTACAGTACATAGTCTGCGCAGCTTATTGCTTCCCAGATTCTCTGCTGCTTCCTCCAGACTCGAATCAATACTTCCCATGGCTCCCTGCGTATATAGATACACATACGGAAATAACTTAAAGGTAAATACCAATATGATACCTAATTTTCCATAAATACTCGGCAAACCAATTCCCAAAACCTCCGAAAAAAATTTTGTCACAATACCTGCACGGCCAAATAGCATAATCCAACTATAGGCTCCTATAAAAGGTGGGCTCATCAAGCTCATAATAATTAATATATGTAAATATTTCTTACCCCACACATTATAGCGTGACATGAGATATGCCATAGGTACACCGATAAATAAAGTCGTAACTGTTGCTACACTAGATACAAAAAGACTATGTCCCAGTGTAGAGTAGTAATATTTTTTAGAAAAAAATTTCAAATAATTTTCAAACGTTATTCCTGCTGTTTTTTCTGAAAAAAAACTTCGTGTAATCAGGGTTCCAAATGGATAAATCAGAAATGCCAGCATAACCAGTACGACAAATACTTTTACCCAAAACCAAAAATCAAGTTTGATTTTCTTTTTTAACATGAAATCGCCTCCCCCGAAGCTTCATCATAGACACTTATAGAAGCATTATTAAAATTACACAATACCTTTTCACCATCTTTTCGAACAGAACTTACATCCTTTGTGTATTCATTTAATTGCACGGTCTGTCCATTATCCAATGTAATTTCATATTCGATATAATCTCCCAAAAATGTAGATATCTCAATCTTTCCTGGTATTCCTTCTGTTTCTGAGAAGAATAACTGTTCTGGACGAACAGATAAAATTGCTTTTCCTGTATAATTTGATTTTAATACCTTCTCCAAAGCAAACGCATTTTCCACTGTAATTTTTGCTGATTCTTTCTCTCCCTCTACTTCACATGGTATAAAATTGGAAACTCCAATAAAGCCTGCCACAAAATTATTTTCCGGTTTCTTATATATTTTTTCCGGCGAACCAACCTGCATAATATTTCCATCTTTCATGACTGCAATTCTATCCGAAATTGCTAACGCTTCTTCCTGATCGTGTGTAACATAAATCGTGGTAATTCCAAGACGTCTTTGTAGCTTTTTAATAATCGTTCTCATCTGTACTCTTAGTTTTGCGTCTAAGTTAGATAATGGTTCGTCCATTAATAATACACTTGGTTCAATGACAAAGGCTCTCGCTAATGCAACTCTTTGTTGTTGCCCACCTGATAATTCATTTGGTCTTCTATCTTTCAGCTTTTCAATCTGAACAAGTTTCAATGCCTCTGCCACTCTTGTCTTTATCTCATTTTTAGGCACTTTCTTTGCTTGCAAACCATATGCCACGTTTTCCTCTACTGTTAAATGTGGGAAAATGGCATAATTCTGAAATACCATACCAATATCTCTCTTGTGTGCATCTAAATTATTAATCATCGTTTCATCAAAATAAATTGCTCCACCATCAATACTGTTAAATCCTGCAATCATGCGAAGCAGTGTTGTCTTACCACAACCGGAAGGTCCTAATAATGTAAAAAATTCTCCCGGTTTAATCTCTAAATTTACTCCTTTTAATGCCGTAAAATCCCCATACTTTTTTACTGCGTCCTTTATAATTACTGCATGACTCATCTTTTTTGCTCCCATCTGTTTTTATATAGATAGGGGCATTTCAACCAAATGAAATGCCCCTATGTAGACCTCTGCTGAGGCGTCATAATTTAATATTCTTTTTAATACTAGTTTATCTGATAAACGCTAGTTTACCATTATATCATTGAATTTCTCGATGTTTGCCTCTTTTTCAGCTGCAGCCCAATTGAAATCATAATCTACAATATTAAGTTCACTTAATGCTGGTAATCCTTCAATTGTTAAGTCATTACGAACCGGGCGTCTTCCCCAATCCTTTGCTTCTGCTTCCTGGCATTCCTTAGAAGTAATAAAATCAATAAATAACTTTGCATTTTCTTCATTTGGTGCGTTTTTAATCAAAGCAATGCCATCTGGAACAGCACTGGTTCCGTCTGTTGGATAACAATATCCAACCGTGTCATCTCCATCATATTGAACGGCTGATTTTTCAAGTGTAAGACCTACATAAAACTCACCATCTTTTACCATCTTGTGGCACTTTCCTGATGAATCAACTAATTTACCGTCTAAATTAGCATATAATTTTTTGATAAAGTCCCAACCATCTTCTTTCCCACCATGTGCTAAAATCATCGTACATAACTGTGTGTATGCCGAACCTGATTTTGATGGTAAGCAATATGCAATTTTTCCACTCCACTTAGGATCTGTCAAATCTTCCCAAGAAGTTGGTGCTTCCATACCATCTTTTTCCAACAATTCTTTATTATAAAAGATAACCATCGGAAGTGGACTTTCACCTATCCATAAATCTTCAGAAGATTTATATGCTTCATCAATCACGTCATCATTTGCACATACATAAGGTGCAAAATATTCTTTAAATGCTTCCAGTGAATCAGCTCCACCACCCCAAAATACATCTGCAATTGGATTTTCAGTTTCTGCTGCTACACGGTTACAAAGTTCGCCTGTTCCAGCCGCTACTACTTCTACCTGAATATTCGGATATGCTTCCATAAACATATTAACACCTGCATTTAACGGGTCTGCATCATGAGGTGAATATACAACTACCGTTCCCGATGCCTCCGATGCCGCTGCAATATCCCCACTTTCTGTCGCTGCCTCTGTTGTGTCCGCTTGTTGTTCTGTTTCCTGTGTGGCAGCATCTGCTTCTACATTCGTGTTTGTATCTGCACTTCCACAGCCTGTCATACCCAATACCATAACCCCAGCTAGTACCATTGCTAATACTTTCCTTTTCATACGCGCTCTCCTTTTTTCTTACCTAAAATTGAAATACCTTTTACAAGTATAAGTATATGTTTCAGAAAGTCTTTTTACCATATGTTGATTCTGACATTTCTTTTGATATTCTGCACTATTTGTTTTATTCTATGTTTCGCTTCTTATTTTGTGTTAATTGTCAGTTTTTTTAGACAAATTACTATTAAATAACTACCAGGAGGTATGAATTATCCTCATACCCTCTGGTAGCCATGCAAAACTTATCTTTTTCATATTTTACAGTATATCTTTTCTTATAATCTGCATTGCCTTCTCCGGTTCTTCAAACAATGGACTATGTGCCGAATTTTCAAATGTATAAAATTTTTTCTTTGGTGCCTGAAGCTGTTCAAAATATTCCTTTTGCAATGGGTACGCACAGGTATAATCGTACTTACCGGCAAAAAAATAGATTGAAATCTGAATAGACGGAACCTCTCTTTTTGCATGGAAATAATTGATTTCTTTATTCACGGCAAACTGATTGGAAGCAATCTTTCCCTTCCACAGTTGGATACGTTCTTTCGGCGTATATGAAGTTATTCTCAAGCTCGGGAAAACAATACCACTAATCACAGATTTCATATCTCTCATCGTACCAACTCCGGCATCATGCTGTGCCATATCCCGTAATCCAGAACCGTACCAGCTATTCACCCATTCGATTCCGTCCTTTTCTGTATACGCATATTTTTCCAACTTTTTCAGCATCTTATCATTGCCCTTTGACTCATAATACTGTATCAAATAGTCATAATCCATCTTCTCCCGCTCTACATCATCTGTCATTTGGCCCATTGCGATATAAGCCTGATAGTATTCCGGGTATTGTGCGACCAGTTGTATACTTAGATAAGTACCAAACGAATGCCCTAATATATAAATTTTATCCTGTTGAAATCTTTCACGCAGATAATTCGTTACTGTTACCGCATCGGTAAGATATTGATCTGTAGTCATGTCTTCCGGTTTCACATCGGAATCATAGGAAAGCCCTGTTCCCCGGTAATCCCAGAAACAAACTACAAATTCCTTTTCCAGCCCGGACGGTGCTACCACATCTAAAAAATATTCTGGAATCCCGGGACCTCCCCCCATAACCAATAATACCGGCTTTGTCATATCCTCGCCTTTTATAATCATTCCAAGCTCGGTTCCATTGAGTGACACCTTTGTCTTTTCTGCAATACTCCCCTGTATTACTTCTCCCTTTTCATCTCTGCAAGGCTCCAGCTTTCCTTTACTTGGCGGTAAAATAATTCCCATACTTCTCTTTCCCCTCATGTTTATTTTCCTTTCATAAAATAACTACCTGTTTCAATTCATACTTCTAATCAAAGCTCTATTTTAAAATACGTTCCAGTACTTCTTCCCATTTAAAATCTGTAGTAACATTTTTCATAGATGCAATAGCAGCTAATCCATGCACCGTTGCCCACATGGATACTATTCCATATTTAATATCTTCTTCTACATAATCCAATTTACGGTAAATTCGATATGCATTTTCTATAAATAATTGAAATGGCGGTGTGTTGTCCACATTCTCACCCATGGTCAGGTCAATTTTAAGATTTGCCCGAGCAAATAAAAAGGAATAGTAATCTGGATTTTCTACAAAAAAAATAACATATTCTTTTCCCATTTTCATAATGACTTCCGTACTGTCCTTATCTTCACATGTTTCTATTGCAGCATTCATTTTTTTCATCAATCGTTCCACCACATATTCCTGCATAGCCTCTAATAATTTTTCTTTACTGTTAAAGTGGCTATAAGGTGCTGCTCCACTTACCCCGCATGCAAGCCCAAGCTTTCTCATTGACAGATTCTCCTCACCCTCTGTATTTATAATCTCTATTCCTTTTTCTATTAAACATCTCCTCAAATTTCCATGATGATATGGCTTTCCCATTGTAACTCCTTTCCTGTGATACACAAAATATATGTATATTCCTCAATCTAAACGTCGTTAAGATTATAATGTAAAATAATTCATGTGTCAAGCAGCGTATACTTTTGACACATGAATCATTTGAATTCATTTATTGTTCTTCTACGATTTTTCTTGCCACATCTGGGTAATTGGTAATTATGGCATCAATACCTTTTTCACACAGCCTCTTCATATCTGCTACTTCATTTACCGTCCATACATGAAGTGGCAGATTGTTTTGTTTACATTCATCTATAAAATTCGGATACTGTAGATTATAGAGTGCTGGATGTAGCGCATCGGCATGGTACTTTTTCGCATAATGAACGATATCCAATATGCCATCTGCATACAGAAATCCAGTCTGTGAAAGAGGGCTGCACTCCTTAATTTTACACATAGAGACATGATTAAAAGACGAATATATAATACGTCCTTCCATTCCCATGTCCTTTTCCATCTCCAGCACTCTTTCTTCTATTCCTTCATAGAAAAAAATACCCGTTTTTAACTCCGTATTGATAATAAGCGAGGTTGGTCTGATAAGTTCATATACCTCTGCAAGACACGGAATTCTACCTTCTGTATACCTCTTTAATTCTTCTAGTGTGAAATCTTTCACATAACCTTTTCCATGACTGACACGGTCTATGGTTTCATCATGAATGACCACCAGTTCTCCGCTTTTGCAAATTTGTACATCCAGTTCGATTCCATCTGCACCCATATCCGCTGCCATTTGAAAAGCAGCCAGCGTATTCTCCGGTGCATATCCGGACGCACCGCGGTGCGCCCATACCTTTGTTTGTTTACTCATGTTTTTCTTTATTGCCCCTTAACTGTTCAATAAATTGTAATCTTCAATTGATGCATTGATATCACCGGCCATTTTAGCAACTGCTTCTTCCGGAGTCGTCTGGCCGTTAATCATATTTTCTATTTCTGTTTCTACGATTTGTCTGGCTTCTGGGAATACACTTAATAATGCACCTGCATACTCTGGAGCAGAATCATGCAGCTGATTAATTGCTGTTTCAAATTGTGGATATTTCGCGATGTTTTCTTTAAATACCGATTCGTCATGTGCTGCTGTAGTCACTGGAAAATATCCTGTCTGTGCATTCCAATAAGCCTGTGATTCTGCGGATACCAAGAATTTTACGAATTCCCAGGTAGCTGCTTTCTTTACATCATCTTCATTGTTTAATGCCCATAAAGAACCACCACCTATGGATACGCCGCCTTTATCTCCTTCGCTTACACTTGGAAAATATGCCGTGCCAACTTCAAATTTACCGTTTACTTCTTCTAAGATTTGTTTCAAAGAAGCGGTAGAACCTAAGGTCATTGCCGATTTACCAGCAGAGAAATCAGCAAGTCCTGAGTCACCACCACGTCCAACATTTGGTGCCACACCTGCATCTGCCAGATTTTTCCACTCCGTCAAGGTATTTAATGCTGCGCCATTACTGTCAAATTCTACTGCGGTTGCAACATCTTCACGGCCATTTCCATTATCTACATAGCTCAATCCTTGTTTACAACCAAATTGTTCAAAAAACCAGCCATAAATACCAAGTGAAATAGCTTCTCCTGCACCACCTTTGCTAGTCAAATCATCTGCAACGGCTGCAATTTCCGGTAAGCTTGCAGGTATTTCTGTAACGCCTGCTTTGTCAAACATATCTTTATTATAATACATAATTGGTGTAGAGGAATTAAAAGGCATTGAATATAATTCATTACTTACCGTATAATAAGCAGCGATATTTGGCTCAATCTGACTTACATCATAGCCATCTGCGTCAATCAGTTCCTGCATTGGAACTATCCAGCCTGAATCAATCATAAAACGAGTTCCGATATCATAGATTTGTACTAAATCAGCACCCATATTGCCTAGCTGTGCACTCTTTAACTTATTAATGGTTTCATCATAATCCCCCTGGTACTGTGCATCTACGGTAATGCCAAACTTATTATCTGTATTAAATTTATTGATCAGATAATCCAGTGCTTCTCCGTTTACACCACCCATTGCATGCCAAAAAGTAATTGTCGTTCCAGACATATCCACTTTTTCGGTACTGGCAGTATCTGTTACTGTCGTATCTGTAGCTGCTGTCTCTGTTTCTGATGCTGCCGGTGTTTCCGTTGCAGGTGTTTCTGTTGTAGCTGATGTACTTGCTCCACAGCCAGTTAATGCAGATACCATAAGTGTCATAGATAATAATAATGCAATACTTCTTTTCTTCATTCTTAGTTCTCCTCTTTTTCTTTTTACTCTCAGTCTGGTAATCCTATATTACCTGTCTTTCTTATCCTTTTACAGCACCCTGAAACATACCTCGAATCAATTGCTTCTGACCTACGATGAATATGGATAACGATGGTAAAATAATCATGACAACACCCGCAATCATGAGAATAATGGATTGCGATTCGTCACTATCCAGCATACCGATGCCAATCTGTACCGTTCGCATGGTGTTGGAACCAGTCACCAGTAAAGGCCATAAATACATATTCCAGGCATTGATAAAGGTATAAACTGCCATTGCGCCAATTGCTGCCTTTGTTAGTGGTAATAGAATACCCACGATAAAGCGAAGATTGGAACAACCATCTATTTTTGCCGACTCATATAAAGAAATCGGAAAGGATAAGTAAAATTGTCTGAACAGGAAAATTCCCATTGCAGAAGTCAGATACGGAATAATCAAAACCTGATAAGAATCCAGCCAGCCAAAACCACTCACGGTTAAATAATTTGAAATAATGGTAGCTTCCCCCGGAATCATCATAGTCGCCATAACCAGCATAAATAATGCATTTTTTCCTTTAAAATCCAGAAATGAAAAACTAAAAGCTGCCAGAGAGCAGGAAATAATCTGCCCGAAGGTAATCAGTCCCGCCACAAGGAAAGAATTTACCACAAAACGTACCAGAGGTACCTTAGCAATTGCATCTGCGAAATTTCGTAAGGTAGGATTCTTTGGCAATAAATTCAACTCCAGTGTATATAATTCACCGGAAGGCATCAGTGATACACTGATTGCATAAAGCAAAGGCAGTAATACAAAAAGTGCAACTACGATATTTATTACAACACGAATGCCCTTTCGCATTCTCTGTTTTGATATTTGACGCTCTTTCATCTGCTCGTGAAAGGCTTCCCGTTCTTCCTCTGTAAAGCTTGCTAATTTTTCAAATGAAATAGAATTATCCATTAGTATTTCACCCCTTTTCTTTCTATACGGAACATAACTAACGTTAAAACCATAATTATGATAAACAGAATAACCGATTGTGCTGCGGCACTTCCAAAACGATAGTTAAAGAATGCATCCCGGTAAATAGAATAAACAATCAAATTGGTAGATTCCCCAGGTCCGCCTTCCGTCAATATCTTGACCTGTCCAAACGACTGAAACGCCTGAATAATATTTACAACCAGTGTATAAAACATAATCGGTGCAAGACCCGGCAGGGTTAAACGAAAGAATTGTTGCACGCCATTTGCCCCATCTACAGACGCTCTTTCGTAAATAGTTTCATCAATATTACTAAGTCCGGCAGAAAAGTAAAGAAAATTAATTCCACTATTCAGCCACGCTGTTAACAATGCCACACAGACGAGTGCATATTTCGGGTCATGTACCCAATTAATACTGGTACCCAGTAATTTATTAATAATACCAACCGATGGATGCAGCATAATCTTAAAAATCATAGCTGCAGAACTGGATGCAATTGCCATCGGAAGCGCAAATGCAGTACTAAAGAAACGAATTCCCGGAAATGTCTTATTACAAAGCATTGCCGTTACCAGTCCAAGTGCCATGCTGCCAATTACTACAATTGCTACAAAAATCAAAGTAACCAATAAGCTGTTATAAAAGCTTGCTGACTTAAATAAGGTAGTATAATTATCCAGTCCCACAAACAGTTTTGCCTGTCCCATTTTATTTGTCTTATAAAGACTCAAATAAATGGTCTTAAAAAAAGGAAAAAATAGGAATACCCCAAACACCAAGAAACTGGGTATCAGAAACATATATGGTTCAATTCTCATTTTCTTTATATTTGACTTTTCTTTTTTCATATTCAAACTCCATTCTTCATAGAAAGCTACGAATTACTTTCCATTCTCTATCAGTGATACATCAAATTTTCTTCCGTCTTCTCATCAAACACACAGAAATGGTCAGTTTCCAAAAAAAAGTCCATTTTATCACCTACCTGCGCCGTACTGGTGGCTTCTACCCTTGCCGATAGCTGCATATCTAAGATACTAAAGTAAAGAATAATTTCTGATCCAAGCAATTCTCTTCCAATCACTTCTCCCGTAATTCTCTGTGTCGCATTCATCGTTGGTCTGTCAGATATATGCTCTGGTCTGATTCCGATTATGACATCCTGTCCACGGTAATCTTTTTCCAGTAAAACCTCTTTTACATACCCTGTAACTTGAATTCTGTTTTTTTCAAAAACATAAAACATCTCATTTTCAGCGTATGCAGACCGGCCTCTTTGGGAATACGCCATCTCCTCATGAATCATGATACGAGCCTTTATCATATTCATCATAGGGAAGCCAATAAAACCGGCAACAAATAGATTAATTGGGTTTTCATACAAATTTTTAGGTGCATCTATCTGTTGAATAATACCGTCTTTCATAACGACAATACGCGTTCCAAGTGTCATGGCTTCTGTCTGGTCATGTGTTACATAGATAATTGTATTTCCTAATCGTTTATGTAATTCTGCAAGCTCCACTCTCATCTGACCTCTGAGCTTTGCATCCAGATTCGATAATGGTTCGTCCATAAGTAATACTTTAGGTTCCCTGATAATCGCATTTCCTATTGCAACTCTCTGTCTCTGTCCACCGGACAAATCCTTTGGTCGTTGCTGCAGCAATTTCTCCAATCCCAAAAGCCTTGCAACCTCCTGTACCCTTTTATCGATTTCCTGCTTTCCTAATTTACGAACCTGCAGGGAAAATGCGATATTATCATATACCGTCATGTTCGGATATAAGGCATAGCTTTGAAAAACCATGGACAGTTCTCTTTCCTGAGAATCCAAATAATTAGCAAACTGATTATCAATCCATAGCTCTCCCGTGGTTATTTCTTCTAACCCGGCAATCATCCGTAAGGTCGTTGATTTACCACAGCCAGAGGGACCCACAAAGATAAGGAACTCTTTGTCCTTAATTTCTAGACTAAAATTATCAACTGCCTTAAATCCATTTTCATATTCTTTGCAAATATTTTTTAATACTAATTCCGACACCTTTTTCTCCTGTCTACGTTAAAATTATGTATGAACACATTTTTATTTTCTCAACGCTTGTGATTGTATCGCATAATAAATTTTCAAAATACCATATTTCTGTAAGTCAAATGTAAATGGTTAGTAAAATGGTGAATTCTATGAAATAAAAAAACGGCAAAAGATTTTACTCTTTTACCGATTTTTTAATAAGTAGAAGCAACTGCCAATATATCCAAATACAAATGCAAGAAATGCCGCCAAACTCATACCGTCATTCAAAAATTCAATTCGATTTAATAATGGAATCACCATAACATAATAGCTGATTAACATTCCGATCACAAACCACATTGCTGTATTTCCCAATATATACAACATCGGATGCTTATCGGTGATTCTTTTTATGAAACCCTTTTCAAGTTTCCCTTTGCCCTTTATTTTTTCCATATTCGGCTCCTTTACAACAACAGCTCTTGTTATCTTATTCTACCCAATCAAATAAAATATCACTATCGTAGTGTTGTAAAAGAAATGTAAAAAACAAGTAAATCTCTATTGTCCCTTAACTAAATAGGTGCCATTTTCGTAAATATCGCAATTACAGTCATAGTAATCCAGCATCAGACCTACTACTCTGGTATAGCTGAGGCTTCCGTCTGGAATACCATTTAATACCAGGGTTGTATCTACAAATGCATTGGAAGCTTTCTTAACGGTTGCCGTCTTGATAACGGCTTTCTTCTCTACCTCCTGCCAGGTTTCTTCTGTTAGAAATACATTGTCTTTCTTTACCCGTGACTTGATTTGTACATGGGATTTATAGATTTCTTTATTTCTATTTATGGATTCATAAAAATCATTATCAATATAATTCAGCACACTTAGATATCCACTGTATTGAAATGCAACATCATCGGAGTTAATACATGCCAGAAATCCTATTAAATTTGCTTCATCTTCATAGATAAATCCTTTTAAATGGGCCAATTCATGACACATCGTCGCCGGCTTGTTCATGGTATCCATTACCTTATTATAATTGGCTTCCATAGAGAAAGGAAAATAATACCCTTTCATATGCTGTTGGCTTAAAAAATCGGAAGTCGCTATAGGCTTTGGTGTTGGATAATACCCTGCCAGCTGGTCATATTGCTCCCCCAATGACTGCATACTCCTGATTGCTGTTTCTTCCATATTTCCACTATAAATAATATTCTGATGTTCATCGCGATCCACCATTGCAGATAACGCATTTGCCTGTATCACTACATAATCCCGCAAGTTCATTAATTCTTCAAGAGAATACTCTTCTTTTTCTGTCTGCAAATATTTTTCATCAAATGTAGAACAGTGATAAAGTGTAAAACAGTTCAAAGTCATAACTGCGAATACAATTACCAAAACACCTGCAAGGCTTTTATAAAAATACTTACAAAAGAGCTTTACCTTTGAACAAATTGGAAAATGCTTTGCAACAGCTAAAAAAATGACCGCAGTAAGTCCTAATAAGACAGCAAATGCTATCAATATTACACCTAATGCGATCATAATTTCTCCTACTGAAAAAGATACAAGTCCTGTTATTCTCCCATACGTATTAATCCATAGCGGAAAAACATGTTTTACATAAAAATCGCAAAACACCGTACTCTGCCAGGCAATTACATTAATTAGAATTGTAACCAACAAAACACCTAATAACACAAAGAAGTTCTTTTTCTTCATAAACATTTCCCACCTTTAATCTATAGTATCATACAGATATTGATAGAAAATGTATGTTTATGAACATTTTGTAAATGATTTGAAAACGATGTTTAAAGTCTTTAATTGTCTGATTATTCAATCAAATTGAATAATTATTCTCTGTTACTTACTCTGCTAAGATTTTATCTATCAGCAACAGCTCCTCGTCAGAAAAATGCAGTTTTTCAATAATTTTAACATTGTCGTTGATTTGTTCCACACGGCTCGCACCAATCAGAACGGTAGTCACTCTGTCTTTACGAAGCACCCAGGAAAGTGCCATTTCTGCAAGTGTTTGTCCTCTTTGTCCCGCTAAATCATTAAGTCTGCTGACCTTTGCAACTAATTCTGGGGTGATATTGGATTCCTTTAAGAAATGATTGCGTGTTGCACGGCTTCCTTCCGGTATTCCATGCAAATATTTATCCGTTAGTACACCCTGTGCTAACGGACTGAAGCAAATACAGCCCGCACCTATTTCCTCTAAAGTATCTAATAATCCATCTTTTTCCACCCAGCGGTCCAGCATACTGTATCGTGGCTGGTGAATAAGTAATGGTGTCCCATTTGCTTTTAAAATCTTAGCAGCTTCTCTTGTCTGTGCCGCATTATAATTGGAAATACCAACATATAATGCTTTTCCCTGATGTACGATATCCGATAATGCACCCATTGTTTCCTCTAATGGTGTTTCTGGATCCGGTCTATGATGATAAAAGATATCTACATAATCCAATTTCATTCTTTTTAAGCTCTGATCCAAACTGGATATTAAATATTTTCTGGAGCCCCAATTGCCATAAGGTCCCTCCCACATATCATATCCTGCTTTCGATGAAATTAACATTTCATCTCTATATGACCGCATATCATTTTCCATAATACGTCCAAAATTTTCCTCTGCCGAACCATATACGGGTCCATAGTTATTTGCCAAATCAAAATGTGTGATGCCTTTATCAAAAGCTTCGTGTACTAATGCTTTCTGATTCTCAAAGGAATCGACAGAGCCAAAATTATGCCAAAATCCTAACGCAACCCTCGGTAATTTGATTCCACTTTTCCCACATCTCATATACTGCATTTTTTCATATCGGTCTTCTTTTGCCTGATACATATAAATACCCTTGCCTTTCTTCTGTTTTTTACATGTTATATGCTGTTATTACGGAATAGCTCTATCATCTCCTGCCCTATACTGATATTTCTCTCTGCCTCCGGGATTTCTTCCCGGGGCATCCAAAGGGCCTCCGCTAATTCTTCTTCCTGTCTGGTAATCGTACAATCTCCATCCAAATCCGCAAAAAATCCAATCATAATCGTATCAGTAAAAGACCATGGCTGGCTCTTATAGTAACGGATATTCTTTATATGTAATCCAACTTCCTCCAATACTTCTCTTTCGACTGCCTCTTCAAAGCTTTCCCCGATTTCTACAAACCCGGCAACCAATGCATATTTTTTATACTCTCCATATGCATATTTCGTCAGCAATAATTTATCATTATCTCTAATTGCAACAATAACTGCGGGCGATATCTTCGGATAGTCAACTGTCCCACATGCTTCACATTTGTAGGCACGCTCTTTTTCACAGTGTATCATTGGACTACCACACTTTCCGCAATAGGCATGTCCTTTTGCAAATCGAGCCATCTGCATTGCCGTAATCCCCGCAAATGCCATGTAATCCGGTTTTAGTTCCCGAAAAATCTCCCCACTGCAATATCCCATATTCTGTGGCAAATCAGCCATCACATTCTTTAATAGAAAGAATCCCATTTCATCTATGGAAAATAAATATTGATAAAAATATTTTCCCACACCTTCCAGCTGCAGTTCATCGAACTCTGCAACAGTAGGCATACGGTAACTTTCCCCCTCTTTCCACATCGCTATTTTATTATCCTGCACATAAATTGCATAATCCGTTCTTTTTTCTTTTCTTGGTCTGTACTCATTATCATAGTTATGTGGTGCAATCTCCTGTATCATTTATGTCTTCCTCATTTTCTATCATTTTGTATGCTATTATTTCTTTTTAATCGTTTGGTTTAACGTAGAAGTTACCGTCCAGCTGCTCTGTCTTTACGACATTTACAAATACACTCTCATCCACTTCTTTTACTTTCGATATGACCTTCTTAACCTGGTCACTGGATACTACTGAATATATCAGAGTTCTAGGCTTATTTTCATGTGTACCAATACCTGCAATATTAGTCGCACCATGTCCCGTATAACGATAAATAATTTTTACTACTTCTTCCGGTGAATTCGTGATGATAAATAATGTATTTCTCTTATATCTCTTATAGCAGACATGCAATACTTCCGTTGAAGTAAACTGAAAAATAATTGAATATAATGCCTTATCCCAGCCAAATAACCCACCGGCTACTAAAAGTACGATGGCATTCGCTATTAGAATATAGTTCCATGCATCTACACCGAATTTTTCGGACAAGAATATTGCAATAAAATCTGTTCCTCCGCTAGTTGCATCTGCGAATAAACACATACTGATTGCGGTACCATTTACAATTCCACCAAAGATACTGATTAGAAGTACATCATACGTAATGGGATACACCGGTAGAATATCGGTTAGTAAACTGGATGTTAAAATCATTATGCAGGAATAGATTGTGAATTTTTTACCAATCACTTTAAAACTTATAATAACAGGTACCGAATTGAGTAATAAGTTTATCACCGCATAGGACAGTGAAATATCAAAATATTTCTTTGCCACTTCCATAATCAACAGACTCACCCCTGTAAATCCACCTGGAATTAAATTGCCTGCACGTACAAAGCTTTTAATATTAATTGCCATAATAATCGATGCCGCAATTACCAAAAAAATACGTGTTATATCCCTCTTAAGTTCCCGCATTTTATATCTTGTAATATCATCTTTTTCTACTCTCATACAGTCCCTCATTTCTTGACGGTAGTTTTTGCTAATTTTATTTACCTATAGTGTATGCCATTCTTTCTTTTGTAACAAGATTTTTTTATATATTTTCTATTTGTTTTCCATTATAAAAGAGATATCTTAAAACAGTCATCATACATCTGTTTTGAAGTATATCCCTTTTCTTTATTCGTTCCTTTGCAGTTTACTTCTTTTTGGGGTTTTTTTAGTTATTCCCACGGTATATCTGTATGTTCCAATTTCTTATCACGAATCATTAAATCTTTAACTGCTTCTGAAGCTGGTTTTCCGTCAAATAATACTTCATTTACCTGTTCAATGATTGGCAATTGAATGTTATATTTTTGCGCAAGTCCCATCGCCGCTTTTGCGGAATAAACTCCCTCTACTACCATTTTTACTTCCTTCATGGCCTCATCCATTGTTGCACCTTTACCAATTAGGATACCGGCCCTTCGATTTCTGGAATGTATACTTGCACAGGTTACAATCAAATCTCCGATTCCGGATAAACCACAGAAGGTTTCGAATTTACCACCCATAGCTACACCCAGTCTCGCGATTTCAGCGATACCACGTGTAATAAGCGCTGCTTTCGTATTATCTCCGTAGCCAAGTCCGTCCGCAATGCCAGCTGCTAAAGCAACTACATTTTTAAGTGCTGCACCAAGTTCGATACCCAGAACATCCGGGCTGATATACACACGAAATACATCACACATAAATACATTCTGAATATATTCTGCTGTCTTTTGTGTTCTGGCTCCTACCACAATCGTTGTCGGTATACCACGTCCCACCTCCTCTGCATGAGAAGGACCAGATAATACAGCTACATCTGCCTGAGGTACTTCCTGTTCAATAATTTGAGAAAGTGTCATTAAGGTATTTTCTTCTACCCCTTTGGCTACATTTACTATAATCTGTCCTGGCTTAACGATATCCTTTAACATATGGGAAGTGCTTCTTGTGAATGGTGATGGCACAGCCAGTACCAGTATATCTTTATCCTTGCAGGCTGCTGCTAAATCCGATGTAAATATCATATCGTCTGCAAGCTTTACCCCCGGTAATTTGTCCTTATGCTCTCTGTCACGTGCAAGCATATCCACTTCATCCTGAATAATTGACCAGACTGTAATTTCATGTCCGTTATTATGTAATAATACTGATAGAGCAATTCCCCAGCTACCAGCACCGATAATCCCTATTTTTGCCATTTTAATGACCTTGCCTTTCTATTTTTTATTGCTCACTTTTCTTTGTCAGATATGTTTTTCTCTCATTTCCATGAAGCAGGCGTTTTACATTTTCACGATGCTTATAAAATGCCATAATTGTCAAAAATGCGCCAATTGCATACATTTCATTCAAATGTACCTGTGCCATTCCATATAATCCACATTGACCCGTAATCACAAGCTCAATCATAAATACCGCATATACCACAAGTGAACCCAGTGAAACATAATGTGTAATAAAGAACACCATGAAAAATAAAGGCGCTTCTATCACAAAAAATATCCAATGAAAGGAAATTATCAGACCTGCGGTTGTTGCAATTCCTTTTCCACCCTTAAACTTAAGATAAAAAGGAAAATTGTGTCCGAGAATTGCTCCAGCTGCTGCATACATTGCATATAAATAACTCATTTCCGGATTCGCATATCCAAATAAAATCCGTGATACGGTAACTGCTAAAATACATTTTAAAATATCACCCAGTAAAACAATTACACCCGCTTTTTTTCCAAGCACCCGTAATGTATTGGTTGTACCTGCATTGCCACTTCCATATTGTCTAATATCAATCCCATGTAATTTTCCATAAATGTAAGCCGTCTGAAACAGTCCAAATACATATCCGATGAGTAAACAATAAACGCGTTCCATTTTATGATTCCTTTCGTTCTCTGATAATGAATTTTAAAGAAGTTCCTTTAAATCCAAATGAATCCCGAATGCGATTCTCAATATATCTTGTGTAGGAAAAATGCATCAGTTCCTTGTCATTCACAAAAATAACAAAGGTTGGTGGTTTTACGGAAACCTGCGTAATATAGTATAAACGTAGTCGTTTTCCCTTATCCGAAGGTGGCTGCTGCATCGCAACAGCTTCTGACATAATTTCATTTAACACACCCGTTCCCACACGCATTGCATTGTTTTCTGATACAATATCAATTAATTCAAAGAGCTTAGGGAGTCGCTGTCCTGTTTGGGCAGATATGAAAATAATCTCAGCATATGCCATATATGCTAATGTGTTACGTACTTTTTCCGTAAATTTATAAATGGTTTTATCATCCTTTTCAATCGCATCCCACTTATTCACTGCAATAATAACACCTTTTCCACGTTCGTGCGCAATTCCTGCAATCTTCGCATCCTGGTCAGTTACTCCTTCTACGGCATCAATGACCAAAATAACCACATCGGCACGTTCTACTGCACTAACCGTACGGATAATCATAAAACGTTCTAATTCTTCTTTGATTTTGCTTTTCTTACGAAGTCCTGCTGTATCTATAAATACATATTCTCTATCTTTAAAAGTAACCTCCGTATCAACCGCATCACGTGTCGTACCCGCAATATCTGATACAATAAGTCGCTTTTCTCCAACTAATTTATTAATAATGGAAGATTTTCCTACGTTTGGCTTTCCAACAATCGCAACTTTGGTTCTGTCATCCTCTTCAATTTCCATTGACTCTTTATCAAATTTACTGGTAACTTCATCCAGTAATTCTCCAATGCCTAAACGGTTTGCAGATGAAATTGGAAATGGATCCCCTATTCCTAAATTATAAAATTCATAGACATCTGCCATAAATTTATTAAAATCATCTACTTTATTTACTACTAAGACTACCGGCTTTCCAGAACGGCGCAGCATATCTGCCACCTTTGAATCCGAATCGGTTAAACCCTGTTTCACGTCTACCATAAACATAATTACATCTGCTGTCTGAATCGCAATTTCTGCCTGCTCCCGCATCTGTGAAAGAATGATATCCTTTGAATCTGGTTCAATACCACCGGTATCAATCAACGTAAATGCCATATCCAGCCAGGTAATATCTGCATAGATTCTATCCCTTGTAATACCAGGTGTATCCTTTACGATAGAAATAGTTTCTCCCGCCAATGCATTAAATAACGTTGATTTTCCAACATTTGGTCTGCCAACTACTGCTACAATTGGCTTTGTCTTTACTTTTCCCATCTATTTTCCTCATTAATTCCTATTGATACATTTTTAGTTGCTTCCGACAATCGTTTCTATAAACTCCTGCCCGCTTGATTTTACAATATCCAGTTTCACTTGTAAAGCTTTTTCAAGGTCATTCACACATAAGTCATCCAGAAAAACGCGCTCTCCACTTCGTAATACATTCTGCGGTAATAAGAGTCTTTCTCCCAATTCTTTTCCTTTTAGCTGTTCCAGAATATCCGTTCCCGTCAATAGTCCGGACACTGTAATTTTCTCACCAAAAAAATGGTTGGTAATTTCATATACATTTATCTTTATATTGGGATACAAAATCATTAAGCTGTCTGCCATTTCCCTGATAAAATGATACGCCAGTTTTCCAGTCGCCATGGAAATTACTTTATGTGGGGTTTCGTAGGCGGCCGCTCCCTGTAAATTGCGCTTCCTTATATTATACTCCTCTTCGAACTCATTCAGCAATAGACGCAGCATACCGACTCCGTTTTCCAACTGCAGATATCCGTCATAATTTTCTTCCTCTGGTAAATTCTGCCCAGCCAGTACATACCATTCATCACTGGCATGGATAAAATGGATTCCATACTCCGCATATGCCGTCTTCTGTGCCTTATGAATCATTTCTAACACTTCTGTTGCATCTTCCCTATTAAACGGCTCCAAAGGATATAATCCATCCCGATATTTGGATAGTCCTACCGGTACCACCGACACACTTTCAAGCTGTGGCAAATATTTCATCAAATCAGAAATACTGCGTTCCAGCTCTTTTCCATCGTTAACTCCTTTACATAATACAATTTGTCCATTCATCCGAATCCCTGCTTCGTATAAAGTATCTACCTTTTTTAATGCATCTCCTGCAAATCGATTGTGAAGCATTTCACAACGTAATTCTGGATTTGTTGTCTGAAAAGACACATTGATTGGTGACAAATGGTACTTAATAATACGGTTAATATCTTTTTCGGACATATTTGTTAATGTCACATAATTTCCCTGTAAAAAAGACAATCTGGAATCATCATCTTTGAAATAGAGAGTTTCCCGCATTCCCTTTGGCATTTGATCTATAAAACAAAAAATACATTTATTGTGGCAGCTTCGGTACTCGTCCATCAGACCATTCTCAAATACAATTCCTAAGTCTTCGTCCATATCTTTATCTATTTCCAGCAGCCATTCTTCCCCATCTGGTTTTTGAATAAGCACTTCCAGATATTCATCTTCTACGTAGAACTGGTAATCAAAGATATCTTCTATATCTTCCCCGTTCATTTGAAGCAGTTTATCGCCTGCTTCTATTTCCATTTCCTCCGCAATACTGCCTGGAACGATTTTTTCTATAATATGCGCTTTCTCTTTCATGGATACCCCATTCTTTTCTTCATAACTGCTTGTATTTCATACTCTATGATACTAGAAATTCCTTGACGTGTCACTAGCATAATGTTATAAATTATAGAGGAAAAGAAAAGAATCACACATCGGAGGAAGCCATGCCTAATTTACATGAACTTGAAAACGCTATGCCTGTTGCTCCACTTAAAATAATTGCTATGGAAAGTGCTGCAATGCTTGGTAACAGAGTCAATGAATATTTAGTAGATTTTAGAAAACAAATAAATTTATCTTTAAAAAACGACCCTGCTTTTCAGGGATACGCCGTAGATAACTACCTGATGAATGTGCAATGTCCACGTTTTGGCAGTGGTGAGGGCAAAGGCATGTTAGGCGAATCTGCTCGTGGAAAAGATGTTTTCATCCTTATAGATGTTTGTAATCATAACATAACCTATCAGATAAATGGTTATACCAATCATAAGTCACCAGATGACCATTATCAGGATTTAAAACGTATTATTGCTACGATTGCCGGCAAAGCACATCGTATTAATGTCATTATGCCATTTTTATATGAAGGCAGACAACACAAAAGAAACGGTCGTGAATCATTGGACTGTGCCTTTGCCTTAAAAGAACTCAGTGAAATGGGTGTATCAAATTTTATTACCTTCGATGCTCATGATCCACGTGTACAAAATGCAACTCCGCTTTATGGCTTTGATAATTTTATTCCACCTTATCAGTTCATCCGTACTTTACTCGATCATGAAAAAGATTTAAAAGTGGACAAAGAGCATTTAATCGTAATCAGTCCCGATGAAGGCGCTCTTGACCGGGCTGTCTATTTTTCCAGTGTACTGGGCGTGGATACCGGTATGTTTTACAAAAGACGCGACTACTCTACTGTCGTTAATGGTAAGAATCCAATCGTTGCACATGAATTTCTGGGTGAAAATATCGATGGAAAGGACGTTATCATCATTGATGATATGATTTCTTCCGGCGAAAGCATGATTGACACTGCAAGACATTTAAAGAAATTGAACGCAAACCATGTTTACATCTGCTGCACCTTCGGTCTATTCACACAAGGACTGGATGCATTTGATAAAGCATATGAGGAAGGTGTCTTCGACTGTATCGTAACCACAAATCTCACCTATCTTCCAGCCGGATTATCCGAGAAAGCTTATTATCTGGAAGCTGACATGAGCAAATTCATGGCATCTATTATTGATTTTATGAATCACGATTTATCCATGGGCAATGTATTAACCCCTACCGAAAAAATCCAAAAAATTCTCCAAAAATACAACGCCGAATCCGTTTCAGAGCTTTAGGAAGGGGTACCGTTTGGATATTTTACAAGTGTTTTATAAAATATCTTCTTCCTTTCACAGCGTAGATGCCGTAGCAACGAAAGTGACTGGGGTAGGGATTGTCTGTGGGAGTAAACATGTGTAGTAATGCCAGAAAATATTAGAGCCATTAAAACAAAATATGGAACTTCGGAACGTTCATGCACGATGCATGAACGAGCTGTATTGCGACACGATGTCGCATCATACAGCGGTTCCAGACGTCTAAAACAGACTTCCTTTTTGTTTTAATGGCTCTTAAATTTTCTTGCTTTACGAAACGTTTACTCCCACAGACAATCCCTGCCCTGGGCACTTTCGTTTCTACGGCTTCAACTTATTTCATAACTTGTTTATTTACTCAACCTTGAACAGGCGAATTGCTTCCTGCAGCTGTGTTGCTTTTTCTTCCAGTTTGTGGGCTTCCTCGTTTAGACTTTCGATGGTATTTTCCTGCTTGTCTACCGCGGATAATACTTCTGTGGATGAAGCGGCTGTTTCCTCTAACACGGCCGAAATATTTTCAATTGCCATCATAGTACTTTCTTTCGCTTCATTCATATCCTGTACATCAACGGTTATCTTCTGAATATTATCAGTTAAGGAAATCATCTGCACTTTTATTTCGTCAAAAGCACCGACTGTCTCATTTAAAGAGCCTTCCTGTGAAGCAACAATTGCTCCTGCTTCCTTTACTGTCTCAACCGTGCCATCCATCTTTGTCTGTATATTTTGAATAATCGTACTAATCTGATTCGATGCATTTAATGATTCTTCTGCAAGCTTTCTGATTTCCTCTGCTACGACTGCAAAGCCTCGTCCCGCATCACCAGCTCTTGCTGCTTCAATAGAGGCATTTAAAGCAAGTAAATTTGTCTGGTCTGCAATTTCATTAATGGTCTTG
This sequence comes from Lachnospiraceae bacterium, assembly GCA_028692055.1. Lineage (GTDB taxonomy): Bacteria > Bacillota > Clostridia > Lachnospirales > Lachnospiraceae > SZUA-378. The sequence goes on from JAQUYA010000012.1 coordinate 30,690, forward strand.
GTAATAGAATTAATCTGCTTTGATTCATTACTTAGGTTTACCATATCTTCAATCGCTGACTGGGATACTTCCGTTGAATTTTTCACGTTGTTGGATAATTCATCTATCGTTCCCATACTGGACTGTAATATTTCAATCGTCTTGTCTGAAGATTTCTGAATAAATTCTGTACTTTCCACTACGTTTCCAATAATATGAGAAAGCTCGTCCATTTTCTTCATACAACTCTCTGCACTTTGTGCCTGCTCATTAATTCCCACTTCCATATTTCCAACCGTTTCTGAAATATGTTTTGCGCTCACCACGAGTTCCTTGGATCCATTGGAAACATCCTGTGCTGAGTCAGATACGGAACCTGTCACAAATGCAACTTTTCCAATCAATTCTTTCATTCCACCAAACATACCTGCCATATGACCATATAATAATCCAAATTCATCTTTTCTTCTGGATTTGATAATCATGGAAAGATCACCTTCTGCAGCCTGCTTTGCTATTTTATTAATATGATTGATTGCTTTTCCAATGCTGGCAGCCATTAAAATACTGAGTAAAATTGCTATAATACTTGCCACTACTACAATACCCATTGTAAAATTTCTGATTCCACTTGCCTGCTCTGTAATGGCACTTTTCGGAATCACACAACAAATAGCATTTCCGGTTTCACCTAATTTGGAATACATATACAAATATTCTTCATTGTTGATTTTCGTATATTTATAACCCGTTACTTCAGAACTATTTACCATTTCTTTATAGAAATCTTTATCTGTAAAAGACATGACTCCTTCAAATTTCTCATCGGTTATTTCTCTTCCATCCGATGTTATAATAGAGCAGTAACTTCCTTCTGGTAAGTCCATGCTTTCAATTGGAGCCTCCAATAGTGCTCTGTCCAAATCAACGGTAATAATTGCAACCTCTTTCATATTGGCAGCCTTAATAGAACGGCTTACACTCATACCATAATTGTCCTCTGTCGTATGTGCGGATTCATCTATACCAGCATGTCTTCCCAGCCATACTGCTTTACCGGAGCCTTCCAGAATTTTCTTTCCATCTTCGGTAGCTGCCACATCCTTAAATTTACCATTGGTTAATTTACCCATTGTTGAATAAGAGGAACCGTAATCACTAATGATATGTACTGCCGAAATACTGGCGTCCGAACGTTGTTTTAAGGCAACATTTTTCTTTATTGTACTGTAAGAAGAAGCTTCTTCTACCGGAATCAATTTGAAATAACCTGAATAATACTTTGCCAAAACGTCATCGTTATAAATCGTCAATGATGTCTGCTCTGCATTCTGAAAATATAGGGTGTAATATTCAGATGCCTTTGTAATGGTATTAAAAGAAGATGTTTCATAACTGCTTACAATTGCCGTGGAAGCCTTCTGATAGGAAACAACACCTAATAATACAATAAACATAACCGGCACAAAACAAACCAATACCAGTTTTGCTCCTATGCCAAAGCGTACTTTTTTGGTTCCACTTGTTTTTCCTTTTTGGTTATCTGTTTTTACTTCTTTTTTGTTTATTTTTTTACTTTCTTTTTTCTCACTTTTTAAAGTCTTTTTAACCCTCACTTCTTTTTCTTTCTTTACCTCGGCTACCCCAATAGCCTTTTCTTTTCCTCTTTTACTTTTCAAAAAATTCATTCATTAACCCTCACTTTTGTTCGCTTTTTCATACAAATCCTCTTTTGTATGCCTACAATAATCACCATATTTATTTTACTATTTATTGCCTTTTTATGATATTAGCGAATTGCCCAAACTTTCTGACTCTTTCTATCAATAATGACGGAAACAAGTCTAAGGCACTATATTGTATCGAATACAGTACCTTAGACCTATTTCTTTTTGCATTATAATTTTACTCTTTGTACAATTAGCTTAATAATTCTGGAAAAGTAAGCATTACCTTAAATAAATCGCCGTCCAAGTAAATCTCAAAATTCCCATTCTGTAATTGTGTCAAATTTTTGGCAATTGATAGACCAAGTCCACTGCCTTCCGTACTTCTTGCAATATCCCCCCGAATAAACCTTTCCGTCAAATCATCCGCATTGATATTTAAAGGCTGTTTAGAAATATTCTTTACTGATAAATGTACAAGCTTCCCATTTTGTGTATTTTCTTCCAGCATATCTATATAGATACGTGTATTTTCCATTGCATACTTTTCAATATTACGAAATAAGTTCTCTATTATTCTCCACATTCTTCTACTATCTGCCTGAATGACTACCGGATGATCTGGAACATTCATAATGACTCGTAAACCTCTGTTATTAAAATTCTCTGTAAATTCTCCGGTGGTCTGGTATAACAGTTCAATAAAGTTCATTCGAACCAGTTGTAGCGTTATATTTCCAGAGGATATCTTGGAAGCTTCTACCAAATCCTCTGTCAAATGCTTTAATCTCTGTGATTTTGCATCCAGAATAGCGATATAACCTTTGATTTTCTCATCTTTGATATTTTCTCTCTTTATTAGATCCACATAGTTAATAATGGAGGTTAAAGGTGTTTTAATATCATGCGATACATTGGTAATCAAATCTGCTTTCAGACGTTCATCCTTCATACTTGTTTCTACCGCACTGCGAATGGCATCCCCCAGGGTATTAACCGCCGTTGCTATTTCCAGTATATCACCATGCATATCCACCGTTTCAATCTGGTAGGACATATCACCATTTTTAATAATTCCAACACCATCTACAATCCTTTGTTTTGCTTTGTTCTCGTCAAATAAATAACCACCCACAATAAAGTCAAATATTATGGCAATGACTAATCCTGCCATTCCCAAAAACAGAAGGAAAAAATTAATGAGTAGAAAGATACCATACGGTACCCAGGTTCTAGTCGATATCTTTCCATTGTCACATAAATTTAAAAATATCTTTTTTAAAGAACGGAAAAATTTTCCAATATATCTTCCACCTTTGATTGCAACCTTATATATCAGACTGTTTTTCCGCAAAGATTTTGCCTTGATTCTACGTACCAGACTCAGGTAAAAAAACATAAAAAACAAATGAAAAATAAAGACACCTATGGTCACACTGAACAGAATAATTGTTTTGTCCAATCCACTATAATAGAACCATGATGTAACCAGGCCAGTTATGCAAATACTGGCTCCACACAATATCAATGCAATTAATACGGAGCACTCGGTATTAATACCATCAAACCAATTTAATTTAATCGCACTATTTTTTTCTGTTCTTCCGGTTACAATGGTACGATAGACGAAACAGAGCCACATAATGCAGATGCATACCACAATTGCTATCAGGAGTGGTTCCATCCATGGAATAATCGTATAAAAATTGTCCTCTCCGACTGAAAATGAATCATTCACTGGATAACTCGTATCCAGACCTATGATTACCTGATAGTTATCGGAGTACGCATATTCATACTCATTCAGCATATTGGTCAATTCATCTTCCTGCATCCCTATATTTGTATCATAGGAAAGATTTCTTGCATCATAGATTATATATTTTCCAATCTGCTTTACATATTCCTGGGCTTGTTGATCGTCTGTATTTTGTGGCATATTGCTGTATACATTTCGATTTTTCCCATTATTGGTAACGATATAATAGCGCATATTGGTATTATCTACCTTATACAGATTCTGAAATTGCCGATACTGATAGTAATTATAGGATAATGAGTCTATGGTTTGCGCCAGATATCCACATAAGTCTTCATAGGTAATGTCATCTGTCACAAACTCACTTAACGGTCTTCCTCCAATCGGTTTATACCGTTCGATTAGTTCCTGTGTACCTGAAGCAAGATGTTCCTTCTCATCTGCATCATAAGTACTCACATCTTTATAACTCAGGCCATATTGCCCCCACTTTATCAAATCCTCCAGCCGGTAATATACATTGCTCGTATGACTGCCATATTCATACCTTCTGGCATACTCTTCAATGTCAATCTGTTTACTGCCATCAAATACACCCTTTGTTTCCATCTGCTCGCAGATAACCGCGTAGCGTACAATCTCATCAATGCTGTCACTCAACAGGTAATAGCATAAATCTGTGTCCTCAAAGGAATTACTATTCTCAAACAAATTTAATCCATACCGATAGGTTCCGTAGATTCCCCTTACAGAAAGAGAAGAAAATAATACCATTATCGTAATACAAATGGTTGCAATTATCACAACCATATTTTGTATAATCAGTGCTGTTCCTTTTCCCTTTTTACTATAAATCAGTTTCTCCATATCGACACCCATCTTTATCATTCTATTTGCTTAAGCCTGTTTTTCAATTTTATATCCAACACCCCATACAACTTTCAAATAGCGCGGTTCCTTTGGATTGATTTCTATCTTTTCCCGAATATGGCGTATATGTACTGCTACCGTATTATCCGCACCAATTGCTTCTTCATTCCAAATATTTTCATAAATTTGGTCAATGGAAAAAACACGTCCCTGGTTTTTTACCAGTAACAATAAAATATTATATTCTATCGGAGTCAGCTTTACCGATTCCTCATCTACCAGAACTTCTTTTGTTTCATCATTAATTACAAGTCCGCCCACCCTGTAAATCTGTTTATTCTCTTCATGCATATTCCCAAGCTTCGTATATCTCCTTAAATGAGATTTCACACGCGCTACCAGCTCCAATGGATTGAAAGGCTTTGATACATAATCATCTGCGCCGATATTCAATCCCAGTATCTTATCTGCATCTTCCGATTTTGCAGATAAAATAATAATTGGAATGCTGCTGTATTCTCTTATTTTGAGCGTTGCATGGATTCCATCCAGACGTGGCATCATGATGTCAATAATTAATAATTGTACTTCTTCATTATTCAGTATATGAATCGCTTCCTCCCCATCATATGCTTTTAATATATGATACCCCTCCTGCTCCAGATAAATTGCAATGGCATCTACAATTTCTTTATCATCATCACAAACTAAGATATTCGTCATGCTAATCCTCCCACTTTTGCTACGTTTACAGTTACTATAGCATAGCTTTTTTAATATAGTTACTATAATTCATTAATTTTTCCTTAATCCCACTATTTCAGACATAAAAAAGCGGCCAGATTTCCCCTCTTTCCGTGGCTGGCTCTATGTGAAAAAAGATAATCCGGGTTGCAGCAGGTACATATATCGGTCACGGAAATATGCTCTGGAAGCACACCTGCATCCAAAAAGACCTGTCTGTTTGCCTCCCATAAATTCAACTGGTACTTTCCCTTCTCCTTATCTGATGCATAAAATAATCTCTTCTGCACCTGCTTTTCTGGAAATGCCTTTTTAAATTGTTTGATTACATCCTCGCTCACTTCATAACAGGACTGGCAAATAGATGGACCGATTGCACATAATACATCTTCCGGCTTCGTTCCATATTTTTCGTACATTTTCTTTAACGTAGCCTCCCCCATTCGATGTACAGTTCCCTTCCAGCCGGAATGGGACAGTCCGATTGCCCTCTGCACCGGGTCCACCAGATAGAGCGGTACGCAGTCTGCATAAAAAGTAGCCAGAACGAGTCCAGGGACATTGGTAATCAGACCGTCCACGTCTTCATAATCTCTCTCTCTGGTAATTCCCTTCCCAGCATCTGAAATTGTTACTTCCCGTACATTCGTCGTATGGGTTTGATGGGATAATACGATATCCTGCAAATCACAGGATAGAATTTGAGCAATTCTTCTATAATTTTCATCTACCGCCTCTTTCTTATCTCCCCGTGTATAACTCATGTTCATACTCGCAAAGATTCCTTTGCTCACACCTCCAAAGCGTGTTGTAAACAAATGTTTTACCAGATTCGTTTCCGTTAGCGCCGGAAAGGTCAGATATTCGAGTTCTCCTGCTTTATTTATCTGTAGAACTTCTTTATTTGATTGCTTTTCTTTGTTCTCATAACTTGTTCGATTTATATACATACGTTCATTCCTTTATATTTCATTTTCTACCAATATGATAAAATGCATTCTGATACCAGGTCACTTCCTCACCACATATTGCGATTACATCATAGCGAATCGGCTCAAATTCTCCTATTCCATTACAATACCGATAATAGTCTGCAACCTTGCATATTATGCGTTGTTTACGATAATCAACTGCTTCTGACGGATTACCCATCCGATTGTCTTTTCGGTATTTTACCTCCACAAAAACAAGATATCCCTGATGGTGCCCAATGATATCTATTTCGCCCTGCTTATTCCGATAATTATGTGCTACTATTTTCATGGAGTTCTGTGTCAAATAAGAAATCGCAATGTTTTCTTTTTCCGCCCCAATTGTCCTTTTATTCATTACTTACCAAGTTTACTCCTTATTTTATCCATCGAATCCACAAATATAAGAATCTCTGCAACCACCTCATACAATTCCGGTGGAATCATATCCCCTATTTCCAGTCTGGATAAGGTACCCGCCAATTTATCATCTTTGTGAACCGGTACATTGGCTTCCTTTGCCTTTTCAATAATGCGTTCTGCCAATGCACCTTTTCCAGATGCCGTCACGACAGGTGCATCATTTTCGGTATTATATTCCAATGCAATAGCTTGTTTTATCTGCTTCTTCTTTTCGCTCATTTCAACTCTCCCCTAGGCACGCACATCAAACGAATATTTCGATAACAACTGATTCGATTTATCCTGTTTCAGCATTTCATCTATGACACCCGTTTCCTTTTCCTTTAATACCATCTCTGAGGTCATGGAATATCCTCTTTTTTGAAGACGTTCATCCAAAATATGTATATTTGCTTCTATAAAATCCAGATATTCTTCCTTTTCTAAATAAAACTTTGTGCTGACCTTATTCTGCTGCATGGCAACATAGATATCCATCGTACCCAAATGTTCCATTTCAAGATGCAGCAATGCACTTACATTTCCATCTTTCTTCGCCAGATTCTTTTTATTCGTATAAACATATAAGTCGCCATGTGCATTTTGGTTGCTCATTTTAAGTGGTAATTGAACATACGTAAAGGTTTGATTTAGCTGATTCATAAAATCCACATTCTGCGAAAGATTCGTAACACTTTTCATCAAAGGTGAATTTTCTTTTGTAAGTGCTGACATACTCTCCGCTAATTTTGCTGTTTGCTGCTGGATTCGTTGATAAAGCTCCTCCACCTTTCCTTCACGGGCAACTTCTTCCGGCTGTATCAACCACTGTTTTGTTACTTCGTTCTTTAAGATATTCAAGAATGGCTGACTATTCAGTAACTCTTTCAGTGCTATATTTTCTTTTAAATCTGTCTTTTGTAGCAATTCATTCAATTCCTTTAATAATGTTCCTGCATTAATGTCACCATTCTGCAACTGTAAGATAAGCTCCGGCTGCATTCCCACCTGCTGCATAAGATGTGCCAGATTGGCTGCCTGATTTTGTGTGATTCCCAACGCATTGGGAGCATGTGTTGTATTAGCAGCGTGACCGATATCCTCACCTGCCTGTAATATCACGTCCTTCAGCAGTTGTTCCTGACTTTTCTGTTCCTCTGCTTTTTTTCCATTGGCTGTTTCTGTTTCCGACGCAATATCCATTCCATTTTTTATTTTATTTTCATTTCCTGTACTTTGTTCCGGAGTGATACTATTTGCAGCTGTGTTATCCATAGCAGACTCTGCCAGAGTAGTGTTCTCGCCCACATTTGCGGCGTTTCCTGTATTTACTTCCGCACCTTCCTGTACCGATACGATTTCATTTCCAAATATCTGTATTACTTTTTGAAAGAAGTCCTGAATTTCTGCATTACTGCCATTTTGTATCAGCTCCTGAAATGCGTCTGTCAAATTGCCGGCTACTTCTGATGCACCATTCAGTATACTGTGTTCATAATTCTTATAGTTTTCAAATTGTGCAATATTTTCCGGAGTAACCGGTATTTGCAGCCGGTTCATCTCTATGATGGTTTTCCCACTTACTTCCGGATTATTGACAATCTGCTTGTACATGCTTTGAAGTGACTCTTTGTCTATGGACATTCCTTCTTCCATCATAGTGGACACCATGGATGCTGCCGTATTTGACATTGGGATATGTGCCGCTTTCATTGCATTCAATATAGTTTCACTATTCTGTGCCATATTTTCGAATAACGGACTTAAGGATATCTGCGAACCAGATACGGTCTTTACTTCAAAGGTCAGCGTTTGCCCTACTGCGATATTCATATCTCTTGCAAGTTTTGCTGTCATTACCGTGTCCTTGTCCAGTGCAATGTCAATCTCCCCATTTCGCACTGCCAGAACTTCTCCACTTATGGTCTGTCCCAGAGAAAAGTTACGCAGACTTTGAGCCACATGGTAATTAGACGCCCCTTCGCTTTGCGTCGTCTGTGTTACCTGATTGGTATTATTTGCATTTGCATTATCATAATGAAAAAAAGAAGACAAATGAAATCCCATAAAAACCTGCCCTTCGCAATCATGCTTCTAGTGATTTTATAAAAAGTTCTTAATAAATGTTCTCCGATGAATCGGCGATGGTCCATATTTTTTCAGTGTTTCTATATGTACCGCTGCCCCATAGCCTTTGTTTGATGCAAAACCATACTCTGGGAAAACTGTATCATACTGTTCCATAAGTCGGTCCCTCGTTACCTTTGCAATAATACTTGCCGCTGCTATGGAAATGCTTTTTGCATCCCCCTTAATAATCGGAACCTGTTGTATGTCAACCTTCGGAATCGTTACTGCATCATTTAATAATATATCGGGTTTTACTTCTAATTTATGAATAGCTTCCCTCATAGCTTCGTAGGTTGCCTGTAGGATATTGATTTCATCAATTCGCTCCGGACTAACAAAACCCAAGCCTGTTGCAACTGCTTTTTCCATAATAATATCATATAATTCTTCCCTTTTTTTGGCAGTCAATTGCTTGGAATCATTTAAATACAGAATATCACAATCCTTTGGCAGTATAACAGCTCCTGCTACAACAGGTCCTGCCAGGGGACCTCGTCCTACTTCATCTATTCCGCATAGATATCCAAAAGATGCATACTCTTTTTCAAATTTCTTCATTCCTTCGGTACGCGCCTTCTCTTTTTCTAAAGCCTCTAATTGCTTCTCTGCCTTTGTAAGCAGTGCCACTACACCGCTGCGTGTATCATTTTTATAGCTTTTTATAAATTCAGGCAGCATTGAAATATCTGCTGCCTGGTAAATTTCTCTTATTGAACTAATCTTTTGTTCCTTCTGTTCCACCTGTATGACTCCTTTACTGATGCTTTAATATTCCTACTTTATCAAAAGGCCATATTCGTACAAATGCCCTACCTATAATATTCTCACGCTTAATATTTGCTACGCTTGGATCCCGACTGTCCGAACTGTTATTTCGATTATCCCCCATTACAAAGTATTCATCCTCTGCAAGCGTTATTTCTTCCGCCGCTCTTCCTGGATTTTGTATAATCTCCTTGCCATAGGATTCCTGAAGTATCTCTCCATTGATGTAAATATTACCGTCGCTGTCGATTCTTACCGTTTCACCCGGCATTCCAATAATCCGTTTTATATAATAGGTTTCCTCTGCATATTCAAACGGAAATACAATAATATCAAATCTTTTCGGGTCTTGGAACCGATAGGATATCTTATCTACAATTAGGTTATCACTGTTGCTGAGTGTTGGTTCCATGCTACTGCCAATTACCTGTGTTCTTTGTCCTACAAAAGTTATCACTAAATAAGTAAGACACAGTACCACTAACAAATATACACTCGTACTCAATATTTCTTTTACAAAAGACTTCATTCCCTTATTATCTCCGTTCATTATTTATTCTGGAAATTCAAGTGTTATTCTGCCTAACTTTCCACTTCTAAATTCCTCTATAAATAGTGCAGAAGCTTTCATTATATCAAGTTCCTGTCCCTTCATATAACAGTTCCGCTTTCTGGCTATCTGGTTCATAATTGCAATTTCATCTGTTTCCTCTGGTTCTATTTCATATCTTGCCTGTAGCAGTGATGCATATTTATTTTTCAAAAAATTTATTAAATCATATGCCAATTCATCCGTATGCAGAATCTCATCATTCATCGAACCAATAAATGCCAGACGCATTCCAACCGCCTGATCTTCAAATTTAGGCCATAAAATACCTGGTGTGTCCAATAATTCCAGGCTTCTGTTTAGACGAATCCATTGTTTACCTTTGGTAACACCCGGTTTATTTCCTGTCTTCGTACAGGCTTTCCCAGCAAAAGCATTAATAAAGGTGGATTTTCCAACATTCGGTATCCCTACTACCATGGCTCTGACTGGTCGATTCAGAATACCTCTTTTTCTGTCACGTTCAATTTTCTCTTTGCATGCCTCTTGTACTACACCTTGAATGGATTTGATTCCACTTCCTGATTTTGAATTAATCTCAACCACGTGAAAACCTTTTTCCTTAAAATATTCCATCCATACTTTGTTGTATTTGTTGTCCGCCAAATCCGCTTTGTTTAATAGAATCATACGGGCTTTATTTTTTCCAAGCTGGTCAATGTCTGGATTTCGGCTGCTCAGTGGAATTCTTGCATCTACCAGTTCTATAATCAAATCAATTAATTTGATATTTTCTTCCATCATTCTCTTGGCCTTCGTCATATGACCAGGATACCATTGATAATTCATATTTATCTCCCATCCGTGACCTCTAATTTATTAACCCCAGACCACTATCGCCTGATGCCATCTTAAACCATGCTTTTCCCAGTATTGTGTCCTTTTTTACTCCGGCTATATTTCCGGAGCGGCTGTCTTCACTGCTATTTACATTATCTCCCATTAAAAAGTACTCATCCACATCTAAATGAAGCGGATTTTCTGCAATACCTGCATCTGCTATTTTATCATAGCTTATTCCGTCCTGCAGCACATCGTCTACATAGACCTTTCCATCTTTGATCTGTACCGTTTCGCCCGGTAGCCCAACCACTCTTTTCACATAGTAATGTGTGTTGTGATTTCCATTTGGTAGGAAAACTACTATATCGCCTCTCTTTGGCGATGATATCTGATAAACAAATTGATTGATTAGTATCTCCTGCCCGTTATACAGACTTGGCTCCATAGAAGCACCAATTACGCTTGTTTTTAATCCAAATGCAAAAATGCATACAAAAGCCAGCAGTATTGAAACCGCTATACAAAAAAACCAATTCAGTATTTCTTTCAATACACCACTGCTTAATTTTCTCTTTTTCCTATAGAAATTTAATCCTTTTTGTCTTCTAGGCACTCTTTTCATCTCTTTCAAACAACAATTTATTTCTAGCTTACCACATCTTGCTTCATCATTAAAGTAGTAAAAAAGGGACAAGGTACTATTAAGTACTTGTCCCTAACCTTACTATTTAACTTATTTAACTAATTCCTTAACTTTTGCCTTCTTACCAATTCTTCCTCTTAAGTAAGTAAGTTTTGCTCTTCTAACTTTACCTCTTCTGATAACTTCAACTTTTTCTACATTTGGAGAATGTAAAGGCCATGTTTTTTCAACGCCAATACCGCTGGATGCTTTTCTTACTGTGAAAGTAGCTCTGTTGCTTCCACCCTGTTTCTTTAATACAGTACCTTCGAAAATCTGGATTCTTTCACGAGCACCTTCTTTAATTTTACCATAAACTTTAACCGTATCACCAACGTTAAATTCCGGTACATTTTCTCTTAATTGTTCTGCTTCGATTTCTTCAATAATCTTGTTCATTCTTTATCTCCTTATTCTCACGGACGTTCTTAATACAATCTGTACCAGCGGACCATCTCTTTTCTCGCAACGTTAATACTTTATCATAATTGCCTGTTCATTGCAAGTGTTTTTCCAAATATTTTGCATATAAATCTGGGCGGCGCTCCTTCGTTCTCTCTATGGACTGTTCCAGCCGCCATTCTGCAATATTTGCATGATGTCCCGATAATATCACCTCTGGAACTTTTTTTCCATTCCATTCCTCCGGTCTGGAATACTGTGGATACTCCAGCAAATCTCCTGCAAACGACTCTGTTTCCGCAGATTCTTCATTATTTAATACCCCTGGTACCAATCTGGAAATTGTATCAATCATTACCATTGCCGGCAGTTCTCCGCCAGTCAGCACATAATCTCCGATTGACACATAATCTGTCACGATTTCTTCTAATACCCGCTCGTCGATTCCTTCATAATGTCCACACAGAAAAAGCAGTTCTTCTTCTTTTGCAAATTCTTTTGCCATCGTCTGGTTAAAGGTCGCTCCCTGTGGTGTCACATAAATCACACGGGGTTTCTTTGCTATATCCTTTATCTTCTCAATTACAGCCCTGTATGCATCATAAACAGGCTGCGCCTGCATCAGCATTCCAGCTCCGCCACCATATGGATAATCATCTACCTTCTTATGCTTATTCGTCGTATAATCCCGAATATTGACCGCCTCAATCGACAGACACCCTTTTTCCATTGCACGACCTATAATACTCGTATCCAATCCGTTTATTACCATCTCTGGAAATAGCGTTAAAATATGAAAGTTCATAAAAAATGGTCATTCCTTTCTCTCAACCTGTACTCTTGTGACGTAGGCACAAAGTGCGTGTGAAAATTTATTTTCACACTAATCCAGCAATCCCTCTAACAGATGAATTTTCATCACACGTTTCTCCAGGTTGACGTCCAGAATGCATTCTTTGATTGCAGGAACTAATACTTCTCTTTCATCAGTCATGGTAATCACATAGACATCGTTTGCACCTGTCTGTATGACATCTTTCAGGACACCAAATTCTTTTTCTGCTTCATCAATTACTGTAAGGTCTATTAAGTCTGCAATAAAGTACTCATTTTCTCCCAGTGGTACTGCATTCTCTCTGGTAACATACAAACTTCTTTTACTATACCTTTCAATGTCATTTATATCATCGATGCCTTTGAATTTCAATATTACAAACTGTTTGAAGAATTTAACTCCTTCAATTTGCAAAGTCATCTGCTCTTTTCCTGTGTCAAGTATTACTTCTTTTAATTGTTTAAATCGATTTACATCATCGGTCGTTGGAAATACTTTTACTTCTCCTTTAATTCCATGTGTAGATGTAATCACACCCACCTGCAATAACTCGTCCATATTTACTAACCCTTCCCGTAAGTTAAGCAAAACCCCAAAAGCAATGCTTCTGAGGTTTTATCTGTTAGATGATTTCTACATCTACTTTCTTATTGTCTTTGGATGATGCTGCCTTCACAACAGAGCGGATTGCCTTTGCAATTCTGCCTTGTTTTCCGATTACCTTACCCATATCAGACGCTGCAACATGAAGTTCAACCGTAACATTTTTACCGCTTTCTTTCTCTGTTACAACAACTTCATCCGGATTATCAACAAGTGCTTTTGCAATAACTTCAACTAATTCCTTCATAATCCACCTCCAAAAAAAGCCTCAACAAGTTCCTATTTTTCAATTCCTGCTGCTTTAAAGATCTTGCCAACAACTTCTGTTGGTTGTGCACCGTTTGATAACCATTTTTTAGCTAATTCTGCATCAACTTTAAATGTGCTTGGGTCTGTGTTTGGATCATATGTTCCGATTTCTTCGATACATTTACCATCTCTTGGAGAATTGGAATCTGCTACGATAATTCTATAAAAAGGAGCTTTCTTTTGACCCATTCTTCTTAATCTAATTTTAACTGCCATGTTTTTCACCTCCGCTTATTCAGCTTGCTTTCTTGTTCATTGTTATTTATTAAAAAGGTAATTTAAAGCCTCCTGGGAAACCGCCTCTACCTTTTTTACCTTTGCCACCCATCATACCCGGGATTTGTTTCATCATTTTTTGAGATTGCTCGAATTGTTTGATGAATCTGTTTACTACGCTGATATCTACACCGGCACCTTTTGCAATACGGTGTTTTCTACTTGGATTCAGAAGCTTCGGATTCTGTCTTTCTGCTGGTGTCATGGATAAAACAACAGCTTCCATTCTGGAAAGTTGTTTATCATCTACCATGGATTCAATATCACCCATTTTAGCACCCATACCAGGCATCATGCCCAATATAGAAGAAAGGCCACCCATTTTCTTCATTTGGTTCATTGACTCGAGATAATCCTCAAAATCAAATTTACCCTTTTTCATTTTAGCTGCCATCTGTTTTTCTTTGTCTTCGTCCACATCTATCTGGACTTTTTCAATCAGACTCAGAACATCTCCCATTCCAAGGATTCTGCCAGCCATTCTATCTGGATAAAACTGTTCCAAATCGGAAAGTTTTTCACCCATACCTACATAAATAATCGGTTTACCGGTAACTGCTTTTACAGATAATGCAGCACCACCTCGTGTATCACCATCCATTTTGGTTAATACAACGCCGTCCAAACCAATCTTTTCATCAAATTCCTTTGCGATATTAACCGCATCCTGCCCTGTCATAGCATCTACAACCAGCAGTGTTTGATGAACCTCTACTTTTTCTTTTATTTCCTGTAATTCTGCCATCATGGCTTCATCTATCTGTAAACGGCCTGCTGTATCCAAAATCACTACATTATGACCGTTCTTTTCAGCATGCTCAATAGCTGCTTTCGCAATGTCCACTGGCTTATGCTTATCGCCCATGGTAAAGACATCCACTTCCTGTTTTTCGCCATTGACCTGTAACTGCTTAATCGCTGCGGGTCTGTATACATCACACGCAACTAATAAACTTTTTTTACCTTTTAACTTCAATTTGCCAGCTATCTTAGCCGTGGTAGTTGTTTTACCTGCACCCTGCAAACCACACATCATAATGACCGTGATTGCTTTACCCGGCTGCATCTGTAGCTCCGTTGTTTCAGAACCCATCAAAGTTACCATTTCTTCATTTACAATCTTGATAACCATTTGCCCTGGATTCAGACCATTCATTACGTCTGCGCCAATGGCGCGTTCTTCGACTGCTTTTACAAATCGCTTTACTACCTTGAAGTTTACATCAGCTTCTAATAAAGCCATCTTGACTTCCTTAAGAGCTGACTTTACATCTTCCTCAGTTAAACGGCCTTTGCTTCTTAAGTTTTTAAATACATTCTGTAATTTGTCCGTTAAACTTTCAAATGCCATTGAGCTCCTATCTGTGACTCTGTATCACATCTGACATCACAATCTGTTTTATAATTCTGCAAGTATCTCATTTGACAACTGCTGAATTCTCTGAATCTCAGAATTTTCCGAAATTGCACTTTCTGAAATCTGGTTAATCTCACGAATGCTTTCCTTAATTCTGGTAAATTTCTCTACCAAATGCAGTTTGCTTTCATAATCCAGCAATATCTTGTCGCATCGCTTTATTAAGTCATGAACACCCTGTCTGCTAATGCCTATATCCTCTGCTATCTCACTTAAAGACATATCATTGTATACTGCTTCTTCATATATTTTCTTTTGGTGTTCTGTTAACAGCTCACCATAAAAATCATACAGTAAACCCTGTTCTACAATTTTTTCCATATTTGCAACCAGTCCAATTCATTAAGTACCTTGCTTATACTACAGCAAAAGGTAATGGGTGTCAAGTATTTTCTCTTTACACTTCTATATTTTTTCTGCAAAAATATTCTTATATCCTTCCCCATAGATTTCTGTTGCCTTTGTAACAATCATAAAGGCATCGGGGTCTTCTTCTTTAACGATTTCTTCTAATTTAGGCGCCATCTGTTTCTTTACCACACACATAATTACATGCTTATTCACTTTGCTGTATGCTCCGCGCCCTTTTATAAAGGTTGCGCCCGCGTCCAATTCATCCATGAGTCTTGGTGCGATATTATCCGGTGTTTCACTGATAATATAGATGAGCTTTGCTTCATCCGTCCCGTACAATACCATATCCATAACAATTGAAGAAACAAAAAGTGCAATACCTGCATATAATGCCGTGTTCAAATCCCGAAATGCAATTGCCGATGCCGCAACAACCAAGGCATCGCTCATCAGAAATAAGGAACCGGTTTTGATATGTTTATAACGAATTCTAAGACATTTTACAATAATATCCGAGCCGCCGGTAGTAGCTCCCATTTTAAATATCAAACCTATTCCAGATGCTAAAAGAACCGCACCTGCAATTGCTGCCAGAAGAGGATCAGTCGTCACGACTCCAAACTGTGCAAAGAAGTTACAGCTTATGGATACCATAACAATCGCATATCCCGTAGAAAGCATGAATTTCCAGCCAAATTTCCATACTGCCAGAATCATAATCGGAATATTCAGAATCATAAATAACGTACCTACCGGTATAGAAACATAATGATTGATAATAATTGCAATTCCTGTAAATCCACCCGGTGCAAGCTTATTAGGGTCTAAAAATAAGCTGACTCCCATTCCATAAAAAACAGATGCAACTGCGATAATAACATATTCTATTATTCTACGCCTGATTGATTTTCGTTCCATACTTACCTCCCATCCGCGTGTTTTACACGCGTACAATTAAAACCAATGTGAAAGAAAAGCAGACCATATGCAATATTCCCTACATATAATCTGCTCATATTTACGCATTTTATTTACACTCTGATTCTTCTGCTTTTTTATCCGTTGCAGAAAAGATACCACCTAAATATTTGTACGGACACTTCTTGGCTGATATCCATCTTTATGTAATGCTTCTATAATCTGCTCTTTATGTTTTGTTCCAAATGCTTCCAGGGTAATGCGTAATTCTACTGCAGCACTTCGATTGATAGAAACGAACTGGTTATGCTCTAATTTAATTACATTTCCATTTTCCTTTGCAATCACATCTGCCACTCTGCTTAATTCACCTGGTTTATCTGGCAATAATACAGATACGGTAAAAATTCTATCTCTCTTGATTAATCCCTGTTGTACCACGGAAGACATGGTAATAACATCCATATTACCACCACTTAGGATGGATACTACTTTTTTATTCTTTTCCTTTAATTGTTTTAAAGCAGCCACGGTAAGCAATCCCGAATTTTCCACTACCATTTTATGATTTTCAACCATATCCAAAAATGCAACTACGAGGTCTTCATCCTCTACCGTTAGAATTCCATCTAAATTTTTCTGTATATATGGAAAAATCTTAGACCCCGGTGTCTTCACTGCCGTACCATCTGCAATCGTATTGACCGAAGGAAGTGTAACCACTTTTCCTTCCTTCAGTGATGTCTGCATACAATTTGCTCCCGCCGGTTCTACTCCAATTACTTTCACCTTTGGATTCAGCATCTTTGCCAGCGTGGATACGCCAGTTGCTAATCCGCCCCCGCCAATTGGAACTAAAATATAATCAACGGTAGGTAACTCTTTTATAATTTCCATAGCAATCGTGCCCTGCCCGGTTGCTACATCCAGATCATCAAATGGGTGAATAAAGGTATAGCCATGTTCCTTTGCAAGCTCATAGGCCTTTGCACACGCTTCATCATATACGTCGCCATACAGCACTACCTCTGCTCCATACCCCTTGGTACGGTTTACTTTGATCAAAGGGGTTGTGGTCGGCATAACAATCACTGCTTTTGCACCATAGCATTTGGCAGCATATGCGACTCCCTGTGCATGATTCCCTGCCGATGCAGTAATCAGCCCTTTCGCACGCTCCTCATCTGTCAGGGTACTGATTTTGTAATAAGCACCACGCAATTTGTATGCACCCGTGAATTGCATATTTTCCGGCTTGAAATATACTTTATTCCCTGTTTGTGCACTAAAATAATCACTATAAACGAGCTTTGTTTCCAATATTACTTTTTTAACTACCTCTGAAGCTTCTTCGAACTTTTCTAATGTTAACATCTTAATAACCATACCTTTCCCTCAGTCTGCACCCTTATGATGCAGGCACAAACAATCTAGTGTGAAGCTTTCATAATTCTTGGCATGGTACTTTCATGTCTTAGAATTATTCTTCGCACTACACACTTGGCCAATCAAATACCTGTGCATCATCCTCACTTAACTCCTGACCTACCTGCACTTCTATCATATGAACGTCAGTAATCGCTCTAAAACCATGCTTATCTCCTGCACGAAGATTAAATACATCTCCATTTCTGGCCACGGATGTAATACCATCAATCGTAATATATCCTTTTCCATCAACGATTGTCCAAACCTCATCACGCAGGCTATGCAGCATATAGTCAATATAACGCCCCTTTTTAACCATAATCTGTTTCGTAAGTGATTTTCGTTCATTCTCATACTGGCTGTAATCCAATACCTTATAATCACCCCAGATGCTTTCCTCGTACATCGGTCTGTCACCCAGCTTCTCCACATAAGGCTTGATATAGGAACTTTTCTGCTTATCCGATACTAATATTCCATCCGGACTGGCTGCTATGACAAGATCCTTTGCTCCCAGCACAACAATCGGAATGGATAATTCATTAATCACGTGAGTATTTTGGCATTCTTCCCCGACTGTAACATCGCCAATACTGGTTTCACTCATTACTTCTGTCAGCGTATTCCAGGTTCCGATATCCTTCCACTGCCCCTGATAGGTTATGATGGATAAGGACTCTGCCTTTTCTACCACCTCGTAATCAAAGCTATCCTTTTTCAAAGAGCTATAATGCTCCAATACATAGGGATAACTGCAGTCTGGCAGATACTTTTGTGTTATCTTCTGTAAATAGCCCAGCTTAAATGCAAATACTCCTGCATTCCATAATGCTCCCTGTTGTATCATTTCTTCTGCAACGGTTTCCGTTGGTTTCTCCTTAAATCCAACGATACGGCTTCTATCCTTCTCATCCACGACTGCATAGCCATATTTGGAAGACGGATACGTTGGCTGTAGTCCCATCAATACAATATCGGATTGGTCACTCTGTACCGCCT
>JAQUYA010000086.1 GCA_028692055.1 Lachnospiraceae bacterium
AATAAGTCCTTCTACGACATTTAATTCTATGACCTGACGTTCCTCTAAAAGGGCTTGAAAGGAAGTATTCAGATTTAAAGATAACTGAAAAATGTCATAGGGGTCTAAAAGAATGGATGCACCCATTCCACGACAACAGGCAGAGCAGCCTTCGCAGCCATTACATCCCAATTTCACCATATCATTTAAACCATATAATTTCCCATCTGAGATTTCATCCAGACTACAATTTCGCTTCATAATATTTCCTCACTTCGGTTTCTTCTGTTTAAAATATCGAACATGATTCTAAAATAGAATCATTTTATTTTAACATAGTTTACGAGGTAATGAATCAAAAGATTGTAGAAATATATTCCTGCAGAGATCATTATCAGAAATAGAATGCAAATTTCCCGTAATAAGTAGAAATGCTTTAAAGTTCATGTTATACTTAACCTTAGCGACCTCAAAAAATTGACAAAAGAGAAAACCGGACAACAGGAACATGATAAACGGGGGCAGTCTATGAAAGTGAATCGGAAAGGACTATGCACAGGAATACTTACTTTATTAAGCTTGCTGCTTGTATGGACAAGCCTTAGTGTATCGTGCTATGCAAAGAGCGATACAGAAACTGTTGTTGACAATGAGAATAGAACAAATATAGAAAAGAGTGACGTGGTGGAACATCCACGTATACTCTTTTTGTCGTCTTATGCATATGATTGGGAAAGCATACCCCGGCAATTAAAGGGCATTTCCAGTGTGCTGAACGGAAAAGCGAAGATAGACTATATCTTTATGGATACCAAAAAAGTACCGCTTGAGAAGGTAGAAAAACAGATTCTTCGCCATATTCAGTACAATCTGCAAAAAGAAGGAGCATATGATGTGGTTATACTCGGAGATGATGCAGCATTGGACTTTGGCGTGAAATATCAAACCAGGTTATTTCGCGGGGTGCCACTCGTATTTGAAGGAATTAACACACAGGCAAAAGCTATGGAAGCGGCAAAGGATCCTTATATTTCAGGAATAGCAGAGCAGTTTCCTCTGGAGGATACCATACAGCTTGCCAATGAATTGTACCCCGATGCAAGGCAGATTGTAGCAATTTCGGATAATTCAGAATCGGGAAAGGGCTCTACAGAGCAGTACTATGACTGTAAATCATTTTTCCCTAATCTGCAGTTTAAGGATATTAATACTTCCCTACTCACGAAAAGCCAGCTACAGGAACAGGTTTCACAGTATGGAACGGAAACGATTTTGCTTTATCTGATGGGTGGAGATGATGTGGATGGAAATAATTATACCCTATTGGAATCCGTGGAACTGGTAACCAGCAGTGCGAAAATACCCATTTTTAAGGCGGATGAAGTTGGTGTGGGATATGGGTTAATCGGCGGTATCACGATTTCCTTTGAGAATATGGCAAGCACTGCCGCGCAGATGGCATTGGATATTATCAATGGAGAATCCATCAGCAATATTCCGGTGACCACCACGACACAATATACACTTTTTGACTATCAGGTCATGCAGAAATATGGCATTAAGAAATCACGTATTCCGTATAATGCGGTGCTGATCAATTATCAGCCGACTCTGTATGAAACACACAGGGTTTTGGTATTGACAACCGTTGGAATTGTATTTTTTCTATTGTTTGGTGTAGTTTTTTTGATTTGGGAAAACCGACGAAGAGCACTGCTGCTACAGCATATAAAGGAAAGTGATGAAAAGCTTTCTCTGGTAGTTGAGATAGCAAAGCTGTATTCCTGGGAATATGATATCCATCAGCACTGTGTGATCTATGACGAGCATATGATGAAAGATTTATCGATTCCAAAGGTAATGGAAAATTATCCGAGTTCTATCATTGAACTGGGACTTATTCATGCAGACAGTATTCAGGACTATAGAGAGATGCATGAGAGATTGAAACGTGGTGTAAAAGAAGTAACCAAAGACATTAAAATGAACCGTAAAGATGGCGTGAATTTCTGGCTGCGAATTACCTATTCGCTGGTGGAAAATACAATGGGAGAAGAAACTAAGGCAATTGCGACAGCCATTGAGGTAACCGAACAGCATCAGCTTTACGAACGCTATGGAACAGCTTTGGCGGCACACTCCTTATTGGAAGGTCATGCAGAAGTAAATATGACATTAGATATCAGCGAAGATATGCTGCTGGATTATGATTATACATCAGAACAGTTCGTGGACGTGATTCCAGGAGATTCGGTATCACAGGTATTGGAAGCAGTAAGTGTAGATATTGATAAGGCATATCAACATGAATTCCAACAGAATTTTTCATTAGACAATCTGAAGAGAGCTTATAGTCAGGGAACCACAATGGTTTCCCTGGAATACCGACGAAAATGGGAAAATAAGAATATCTGGATGAGAACCGTTTGCAATCTCTTAGAGCATCCGGAAACTGCACATATTATTGCGTTTGTTACGACACAGGATATTCACTTTGAGAAGATACTTTCACTGTCATTAAACAGGATCATTGAGAAAAATGTAGATTTTGCCTCAGTGGTAGAAATGGAGACCCGCAGAAGTATTGTTTTAAGTGCAAAGATGGAAGATACCTGTTTGCCAAATGAAAAAGTGTATGATTATGAAACATGTGTAAAAAGAAGTATACAGCTTACCGTATACCCGGAAGACAGGGAATTGTGTACAAAAGAATTTGATCTGTCCTATATTGTCGAAAAATTGAAAGACAAGAAAGAGCATATTATTCTATTTCGTATGATTTCGCAAGAGGAGCAGGTTTGCTGGAAAAAAATGCGCATTTTCTATCTGGATGAAAGACAGGAAGAAATTATAATGGTGCGCACTGATGTAACCGATGTTTATGAAAAGGAAAAGGAACAGCAGGAAAAATTGCGTGAAGCCTTGCGGGTGGCTGATAGGGCCAATGCGGCAAAAAGTGAATTCTTATCCAATATGAGTCACGAAATAAGGACACCTCTAAATGCAATTATTGGCATGGCAAAATTAGCGGAGGATAATCAAAGCAATCAGCAGGAGATAGCAAAATACGTGCAGCAAATAGATATCTCCAGTCAGTATTTATTGGGAATTATCAATGATATCCTGGATATGAGCCGTATTGAACAGGGTAAGTTGGTTTTGCATCCGGAATGGACTTATATAAATGAAATTATTCCGCCCTGCATTGCGATGATGGAACCGATGATGCAGGCAAAAAATATCCGATTTACGTATTCACTACAAGAGGAGGATTTTACGTGTTTTCAAGTGTATGCAGACAGTTTGCGTTTAAAACAGATTATTATGAATCTTTTAAATAATGCATACAAATTCACGGACAATGGAGGAACCATTGACTTTTCTTCGAAAACAATTACAAGAGGGGAAGGACAATGTATTAGAGAATATCGAATCAGTGACAATGGCTGCGGCATGGGCTCGGAATTTCTGGAAAAGGCATTTGCACCATTTGAACAGGAACAGAGTTCGTATTCCAATGCCTTACAGGGAACCGGATTAGGACTTGCCCTGGTCAAAAAACTGATTGATATTATGGAGGGAAAGATTTCCATAAGTAGTGAACCTGAGAAGGGAACTACCGTAATCATATGCCTTGCCTATGAATACCGCAAAAGGAAACCGGACAAAGAAAAAGAAGACTTTTCATTAGAGTCTTTAGAAGGGGCAAAAGTGCTGCTGACAGAGGATAATGAGATAAATATTGCAGTAGCAGAGAAGCTGCTGCAATCCAAGGGAATACAGGTAGATGTTGCCGTAAATGGAAAGCTTGCAGTTGATAAATTCAAGGAATCTGCAATACACTCCTACGATGCCATACTGATGGATATTCGTATGGATGTGATGGATGGACTGGAAGCAACGAAACAGATACGTGCCCTGAAACGCGAGGATGCGAAATGCGTACCTATTATTGCGATGTCGGCCAATGCGTTTGAGGAGGATATTCAGAAAAGCATGGCAGCTGGTATGAATGCATATCTGATGAAACCAATTGACCCACAGAAGATGTTTAGGACGCTGGCTATACAGATGCACACATGTTTAGAAGTGTAAAAAGGATAAAAGGGAGAATGCCATATGTCAGTGAAGATATTTACCATGGCTCACAAAAAATTTGAGCCACCAAAGGATAAGATGTATATTCCGCTGCATGTTGGGAGAGCAAACGCAGAGGACTTAGGTTTCTTAGGAGATAATACAGGGGATAATATCTCAGAATTAAATTGCTATTACAGCGAGCTTACAGGTGTTTACTGGATTTGGAAAAATTATAAGGAAGCTGATTATGTAGGGGTATGTCATTACCGCAGATATCTGGTAAATGAAAATGACCGGGCTTTTACAGAAAAGGAATTTAATAATATCTTAATGGATTACGATATTATTACCACCAAACGTTTAAAGCTTAATTGTGCATACTATGACGGATATGCGGCAAATCACCATATTAAGGATTTGATTGCAACCGGTGAAGTGATTCGGGAAGAATATCCGGAGTATTATGAAACGTTTCATAGAATCGTACATTCCAATCAGACTTATTTTGGCAATATTTGTGTGATGCCAAAACCGTTATTTGATGAATATGCAGAGTGGTTATTTCACATTTTCTTTAAGGTGCAGAAACGAATTGATGTGGATTCTTATGATGATTACCATAAGAGAGTATTCGGTTTTATCTCAGAGATACTGCTGCTTGTATGGGTTACAGTAAAGAAATTAAAACCCTATGAATGTAAAGTAGGAATGCTGTGTGAAAAGATAGAAACCATGGAAATGAAAGAGCAGCTTGCCCAATATTTTCAACAAAGAGATATTACAGGCGCCAAGGATTACTTCAATGCATCTTTACAAAAAAGACCGGATGTGCTGATGGAAGCATCGGATATCAATGGTGAGTTAAAGCTTGCTATGCAGATAATTGCAACAAGCGACATGGAATTTCAGGAAACGGGGGAAAGTATTCTAGAACGCTGCAATGAATTTCCACTGTTGATTCTATATTTTCGTAATATGAATGACATTATAGAACGCTATAAATATCATACAGAAACTTGGGAAGACACACAATATCTGATACAGCATAAAATGTCAGCAACTGCAATAGAAATCGCTGCAATGATTTATTGCAGTGATGAAGAAGAAATTACGAGAGTATTACTGGAAATCGCAGAAGCGATATTGCGGGAAGGAAAAGATAGGCTGGCGCATAAGGTAGGTGAACGGTGCCTTCGCCATACGGACGATACGTCGCGTGTACAAAAATTCTTATAAATGCAGTATATAGAGATGCTTCAGTTTGCCAAAAGTGCAAAAAAAAGAGCAAATTTATGAAAGAAATTCATAGAATCAGTTGTTAAAATAAAAGGGAAAACGAAACAAGGAAAGTTCCCTCAACATTGGTTGCGTTTTAGGTGCGAAACCATTATAATAGTGAAGTAGTTTGTGTAAGTAAAACGCCTGTCAAGGCAGGTACATGGGCAATGGCGATATAACAAAAAGAATGATGAAACTAACATTAAACAATTGCCTTTACCATGAATTATGTTTAAACTAGGAGGGAATTAAGAAGTGGAAAAACCAACATTAGTAATACTGGCAGCAGGAATGGGAAGTAGGTATGGTGGATTAAAACAAATTGATCCAGTCGACGACCAGGGAAACAAAATTATTGATTTCTCTATCTATGATGCAATGAGAGCAGGATTTAAAAAAGTTATATTTATCATAAAGAGAGAGAATGAACAGGATTTCCGTAGTTGTATAGGGGACGCAGTGAGCAGGTACATGGAAGTGGAATATGTATTTCAGGACTTACAAAAGGTACCGGAAGGCTTTGAAATCCCAGAGGGCAGAGTAAAGCCATGGGGAACCGCACATGCGATTCTTTGCTGCAAGGATATCATTAAAGAGCCATTTGCAGTTATTAATTCTGATGATTACTATGGAAAGAGTGCATTTCAAACCTTATATGATTTCCTGACAACACATCGAGATGACGAGAAATTCCGTTATGCGATGGTTGGATATGAACTTGGAAATACATTAACAGAAAATGGATACGTATCCAGGGGATGTTGTATAACAGATGAAAAAGGTTATCTTGTTACCATTGCAGAGAGAACGCATATAGAGAAACGAGGAGATGGTGCAGCTTATACAGATGATGATACCAACTTTACGCCAATTGCAATGGACACACCAGTTTCCATGAATATGTGGGGATTTACCCCAAGTGTTCTGGGAGAACTGGAAGCAGCAGTTAACAATTTCTTTGCTACGGAAGTAGAGAAGAATCCAATGAAGTCAGAATGCTTCTTACCAATCGAGGTAGATAAAATGCTTAAGGCAGGAGTTGCCACGGTAGAAGTATTATCTTCAAAAGATAAGTGGTTTGGAGTTACCTATAAAGAAGACAAACCATTTGTAGTAGAGTCTATTAAGAACTTAAAGAAACAGGGAGTTTACCCAGAAAAACTGTGGTAATAGCCAGAATTTAGAGGTGCTATTACACAGCTCATAAGAAATAGGAGGAAAAGTAATGGCAATTTTAGTAGCAGGTGGAGCTGGTTTTATCGGTAGCCATACAGTAATCGAACTTCAGGATGCAGGCTATGAGGTAGTAGTTGTGGATAACCTCAGCAATTCCAGTGAAAAATCTCTGGAAAGGGTAAGAGCAATTACCGGAAAACCGGTCAAATTTTATAAAGCAGATGTGATTGACCGCGAAGCGATGAACCGGATTTTTGAAACAGAGAAAATTGATGCAGTCATCAATTTTGCGGGATTGAAGGCCGTTGGTGAATCTGTGGCAAAGCCATGGGAGTATTATTACAACAATATTGCTGGTACATTGATTTTAACAGATGTTATGCGAAAACATAATTGCAAGAATATCATTTTCTCATCATCTGCAACCGTATACGGGGACCCTGCAATCATTCCAATCACAGAAGCGTGTCCAAAAGGACAATGCACGAACCCTTATGGCTGGACCAAGTCCATGCTGGAACAGATTTTAACAGATATGCAGAAAGCAGACCCGGAATGGAATGTTATTCTGCTTCGCTACTTTAATCCAATCGGTGCACACAAGAGTGGTACCATTGGTGAGAATCCAAACGGTATTCCAAACAACTTGATGCCATATGTAACGCAGGTTGCAGTTGGCAAATTAAAAGAGTTAGGTGTATTTGGCAATGATTATGATACACCGGATGGTACGGGTGTACGTGATTATATCCATGTAGTAGACCTTGCAGCTGGCCATGTTAAAGCAGTGAAAAAGCTGGAAGAAAATGCAGGGCTTAAGATATACAACCTTGGAACCGGAAAAGGATATTCGGTTTTGGATATCGTTCACAACTTCGAAGAAGCTACCGGAGTGAAGATTCCATATGTTATCAAACCAAGACGCCCAGGCGATATCGCAACCTGTTATTCCGATGCTGCCCTTGCCAAAGAAGAACTTGGCTGGGAAGCAGAACGTGGCATCAAAGAAATGTGCGAAGATTCCTGGAGATGGCAATCCAACAACCCAAACGGCTACGACGATTAAATCTATGTAGCACTCGTTACAGCGGGGCTGATTTTGCATGAGCTAGTCGGTGTGGGCAAACGTTTCATTATGTAAGAAAAACTAAGAGTTATAAAATAAAATGGGAACATCTTTTCAGACGAACGTTTCTGATATCTGCATTTTATTTTATAACTCTAATTTTTTCTAAACATAATGAAAGATGTTTGCCCACACCGACCAGTTCACGCAAAATCAGCCCCCACTGTAACGAGTGCCACATTTTTACAGATTGCTACTGCAATGATTCTAGCGTCCATAGCTTCTTTGCAACGAGTTCTACCTTTTTGAAAGAGGCAGCCCTGTTGAAACGTTCTAAAAACACCTAGCAGCCTCTTAAACCGACTACATTCCGATGACGTAGTGGTACATGAAGATAAAGTGGCAGATACTGCCTCCCATGACAAACAAGTGGAATACTTCATGGGAACCAAAATTGGTATGCTTAGAATTAAAAATAGGAAGCTTTAGGGCATATATAATGCCGCCAACCGTGTAAATAACACCCCCTGCTAATAACCAGAGGAATGCGGCAGTGGATAAGGTGTGTAATAAACGACCAAAAACGAATAGACATACCCAGCCCATTGCGATGTAGATTACGGATGAAAACCATTTTGGACAGGTAATCCAAAGTGCCTTAATAAGCATACCACCGATTGCGATTCCCCATACGACCGCTAACATGGTATAGCCTAATGTGCCCCCTAGCACAATCATGCATACTGGTGTGTAAGAGCCGGCAATAAGCACGAAAATCATCATATGGTCTACCTTGCGAAAAACTTTTAATACTTTTGCAGATACCGTTACACTGTGATAAGTAGCACTTGCTCCATATAAAAGAATCATGCTCAGGATAAAGATGGTCATAGCAACCATTGTGGTTGGACTCATTGTTTCAGATGCCTTTACCAATAAAGGTGTGGAAGCGATGAGTGCCATCATCATGGCAATAAAATGTGTAATTGCACTTCCGGGTTCTCGAATTGTTATTTGCATAATACTCCTCCTTAATACACAAATTCAAATAGAATTGAATAAAACACTATGTAGTATTCAAAACTACATCATCTATAATGAAATACTATACCTTATTATTTGTAGTGTCAATAACTTTCATACAAATTTAAGAAAAAAAACATCGAAGAGAATTAATCCTCTTCGATGACATGTATTTCCAAAAAATCAAAATTTATTTCTTCTATAAAATTGTCCTGCGTAAAACGGGCCTTGCTATGGGTTTTAAACTCTCGTACCGTAGAGTCAAGCCAAAGAGGCTTTCCCAGATCAAATTCATAGCATATTTCATCGAGTGCATGAAATACCTTATGCGTACGGGTATCATCTTCCTCACGGCAAATAACAGTATCCTTTATTAAATGATTATCTTTAAAAATTTTGGCCCATAGTCTGAACATTATTTGTATGCCTTCCCTTATGCTTATTCGAATAAATCGTGTATTCCTAATGTACTATAGAAGAGTAAAAGAATCAAGGGGGTGTTTTGTGAAAAAACTATAAAATTCCACTCATAAATGTACAAAAACTATGAAATATGTTATACTATTTGCATAGATGCAGAGCAAAGTAGATGAAATCAAGATATTTGCTAAAACGTGATTTCATTTATTTTTGTTAAGATATACCCTTAAAAGTATAAGTAGAAGAATGGTTATTATATACGAAAAGATAGTATGTCAATGAGTAAATATAATTACGAAAAAGGAATAAGGCGATAGAAAAGAATGGAATTTGAACCAAGACAGAGTGGTGAAGTAGATAGCTGGAAGGAAGTCACATTAATTTATAATTCGGCTTTAAAGGAAATAGGGACAAAACTGGAGATACTGAATGATGAATTTCAACATGTACACAGATATAATCCGATTGAGCACATTAAATCACGTTTAAAGACCCCAGAGAGCATTGTAAAGAAACTGAAAAAATATGGCTATGAGTCTACCATAAGTAATATGGTAAAGTATGTCAATGACATTGCAGGTGTCCGTGTAATATGTTCTTTTACTTCGGATATTTATAGAATCGCTGAAATGATTGCAAAGCAGGATGATATTAAGGTAATTTCTATTAAGGATTATATTGAAACACCCAAAGCAAGTGGATATAAGAGTTATCACATGCTGGTAACATTGCCTATTTTCTTATCGGACCGTATTGTTGATGCGAAGGTAGAGATACAGATTAGAACAGTTGCTATGGACTTTTGGGCGAGTCTGGAACATAAGATTCATTATAAGTTTGAAGGAAATGCACCACAGGAAATTAAAGATGAACTAGTAGAATGTGCTAAGATGGTATCAGAATTGGATGCTAGGATGTTATCCTTAAATGAACAGGTAAAGAGAATTGCTGATGGTGAGGATTAATCTTATATAGAAAGAAAATTAAATATGGATTTATACAAAAAAGGACTTATGGAAAAACCATAAGTCCTTTACTATGTTCTGAAGGAACATCTAAATTACAAGTTAAGTTGTAATTATTCAGCTACTGTAGTAGCTTCTTCTGTAACAGCTTCTGTAGTAGCTTCTTCTGTAGTAGCTTCTTCAGTTGTAGCTTCTTCTGTAGTAGCTTCTTCTGTAGTAGCTTCTTCAGTTGTAGCAACTTCTTCTGTAGCAGCTTCTGTAGTAGCAACTTCTTCTGTAACAACTTCTTCTGTAGCAACTTCTGTAGTAGCAACTTCTTCTGTTGTGCTAGCGCCACATCCTACTAATAACATTGCACATGTAGCAACAGCTACCATCATCATAACTAAATTCTTTTTCATAATTATATCCTCCTTGGGTTAATCCCACGTCGATTTTTATTTTTGTTTTTATTTCCTATCGACAAGACCTAATACTAAAGCATAAATGTGTACAAAGTGTGAACAAAATATGAATATTTAATTAATATTGTAAATGAAAATAATGCACAATGGAAAATTTGTGAACAAACAGTGAACAAAAATAAAAAAAGAATTGAAAAAAAGCCCATAAAATGAGGAGTGCCCAGATACCTTTCGGTACCTGAGCTATTATGAAAAAATTTATCTATATTTCTTTATAACCGATATTGTGTAGTTCTTTCTTTAACATGTGATAAGTATAGCAATTAATTATGAATAAATTATGAACGGGGTGTAAAGATACCGTTAATTATTACAAAAGCAAATTGCATATAAAAATGAAATCATACAAATTGCACAAAGAAAGATAAAAGGCAGTTACGTATAGAAGGGATTTCGGAAGAATAAAGTTCAAATTGTTGTAAATAAATGAAAAAAATGATATATTTATTTCTATAAAATGCTGGTAACTGAAATCGATGGATGAAAAGAAAGC
>JAQUYA010000087.1 GCA_028692055.1 Lachnospiraceae bacterium
TTCCATAATATAGGATGCATATTCTTTGGAACGTTCGTGTGTGATTTTTCCATCCTTTAGAATGCCCGCTTTTTCTTCTTCCCATTCATTGATTTGTTTGATACATCTGCGTGGATATTCATCTAACGGAATCTGATAGTCTTCAATCATATCCGGATATTTGGATTTAATAAACAGTGGATTGTATTCCGCATTATGTTCACTAGACTCGGTGCAGTAGTAGCCCAAATGATTGATGTATTCAAAACGAACCATATCTTTATGCTTTTCTGTCTTATTTTTGAGTAATGCTTTTTCACGAATTTCTGGGTATAAATCAACTCCGTTTTTATCCTGCAGCTTCAACAGCCAAGCCATATGATTGATACCGGCGATGGTTTCTGTGCGTCCCTCCAGTTTGTCCTCCATGTCTAATTCCTTCAATAAAGTTTCGGAACAAGCCTGAACACTGTGACAAAGGCCAATTGTTTTTACGTTGGTATAACGCTGCATATAACCGGTGAGCATAGCCATTGGATTGGTATAATTCAGGAAATAAGTATTCGGACACACTTCTTCCATATCTTTTGCAAAATCAGCCATAACCGGAATCGTACGCAGTGCACGCATAATTCCTCCGATACCCATGGTATCAGCAATGGTCTGCTTTAAACCGTATTTTTTTGGAATTTCAAAATCTGTAATCGTACATGGGTCATAACCACCGACCTGAATTGCATTTACGACAAAGGTAGCGTCACGCAAGGCTGCTTTCCGGTTTTCAACACCCAGATAAACGTTAATAGTTGCACGTCCTTCATTTACGTTTTTGTTGATTGCATTTAATATAATCTGCGAATCTGCCAGACGTTTTTCGTCAATGTCATACAATGCGATTTCTGCATTCTGCAAAGCTGGCGTACACATACAGTCGCCAAGTACATTCCTTGCAAATACGGTGCTTCCTGCACCCATAAAAGTTATTTTTAACATAAGTACCTCCTACTATGGATTGTTTATTTGATGGCATTATTATATAATCTGAGTAAGTGGAAAGATAGGAAATATGTTTCCAGATAATTGTCGTTTTGTTGCATAAGCGTGAGAGAAAGGCGTGGTTATTAAAATGAGTGAAGCAAAAAAAGAAATTACCATATATTATTGTGGGCATGAAGAATGTGCGTCGGGGCATTTCTTTGGACCGGCGATTCGGCCACATTATTTAATGCATTTTATCCTCAAGGGAAAGGGGCATTACCGAGTAAACGGAAAGAAGCTGTTTGTACAGACAGGAGAAGCATTTTTGATTCAACCGGAGGAAATTACCTATTACAAAGCGGATGAGGAGGAGCCGTGGGAATATGTATGGATGGCTTTTGACGGAGCGAGAGCAGAGCAGATATTACAGAAATGTCATATACAGGGGGATAAATTGGTATGCACCTGGAGGGGAAGCGGAAAAACGGAAGAATATATACGTACCATGGGAGAAAGATTTGAAAGTGGAGAATACAGCCAAAATGAATTGCTGGGATTTTTCTATCTGATCATGGCAGCGGTGGAAAAGAATCAGAGAAATACGCATATAGATGCAAATGAGGGCTATGACCGGAGCTATTTGAAAAAGGCCCTCTCGTATATTCGTCATAACTATAGTTATGACATCCGTGTCAGTGATATTGCAAAATATGTAGGAATCGAAAGAACCTATCTCTACAAGATATTTATGAAATATCAGCAGGTTTCGCCAAAACAGTATCTGACGGATTACCGTATTCGCGCTGCCAAGGATATGCTGACCAATACAAGACTCCGGGTTACCGAGATTGGTTTATCCTGTGGATTTCATGATTCCTCCGTATTTTGTAAAAACTTCATAAAGATAGAACATAAGACACCACTGCAATATCGGAAAAATATCACATAAGGTTATATTCATATACTTTAAAGCCATATACGAACATCATGTGGAATGCTATGATACAGAAAACAGATAATCATAATGAAACAGAAAGGGAAGCTGGCAAATATGAGTATAAACTATAAGGAAGAAACAAAAATATTTACATTAGAAACCAGACAGGCAACATATCAGATGCAAATCGGTAAATTTGGACATCTGTTCCACGTATATTATGGCAATAAAATAGGTAAGGCAGAAGTAGATTACCTGGTTCGAGGAGCGGATGCCGGTTTTTCAGGTAATTGCTATGAAGCGTATTTAGAGGATGAGAGAACCTATTCTTTAGATGAATTCAAACAGGAGTACCCTACCTTTGGCAGTGCAGATTTTCGCAGCAGCTGTCTGGCCGTGGAATATCAGAATGGAAGCCAGACAACAGAACTGCGTTATAAAACACATCGTATCTATAAAGGTAAATATGCCTTACAGGGTTTGCCGGCAATGTGGGGAAGCGAGGAAGAATGGGAAACACTGGAAATCACATTACTGGACGCACATTATCCGGTAGAGGTTACGCTGCTCTACGGCGTGCTTCCGGAGTATGACATTATTACCAGAGCTGTAAAAATAACCAATCATATGAATGACAAAATCATATTAAACCGTGCATTATCAACCTGCGTGGATTTACAGGATCATGCCTATGATTTATTATCCTTCTATGGAAAGCATAATATGGAAAGAAGCTTGATGCGAAGACCAATATGCCATGGAAAACAGGCAGTAGACAGTGTGCGGGGAACCTCCAGCCATCAGCAGAATCCATTTGCGATTCTGTGTGATCATACGGCAACCGAAGATTGCGGAAATTGCTATGGATTTTCATTTGTATATAGTGGAAACTTTCTGGCAGAAGTAGAAGTAGACCAATACGAGCAAACGCGTATGGTAATGGGCATTCATCCAACAGGGTTCCGCTATACCGTCGAGAGTGGGGATACCTTTACCGCACCGGAAGTTGTATGCGCATATAGCAGGGACGGATTGGGTACACTATCCCGTAATTACCACAAAGCATTCCGCAATCATTTGGTAAAAAGCCAGTTTGCAAAGAAAAGAAGACCGATTCTTATTAATAACTGGGAAGCGACCACCTTTGATTTCAATGAAGACAAGCTATTAGCGATTGCAAAAGAGGCAAAAGAACTAGGTGTGGAAATGCTGGTAATGGACGACGGCTGGTTTGGCAAACGTAATAACGATATGAGTGGACTCGGTGACTGGTTTGTAAATACGAAGAAACTGCCACAGGGCGTAAAAGGCATCGCAGAGAAAGTCAATCAACTGGATATGGAATTTGGTATCTGGGTAGAACCGGAAATGGTAAATGAAGACAGTGATTTGTACCGTACACATCCAGACTGGTGCTTCCAGATACCAACACGCAAGGGAGTCTATTCCAGAGCACAGCTCGTACTGGATATGGGAAGACAGGAAGTCAGAGATTATTTATTTACCGCTATTGGAGCAGTGCTGGATAGTGCGAATATTGCCTACGTGAAATGGGATATGAATCGTCACCTCACGGATGTATGGTCTGGGAATCTCCCGGCAGAACGACAGGGAGAAGTGTATCATCGGTATGTATTAGGGCTCTATGAACTGGTAGACCGTTTTGTTACAAAGTACCCACAGATTTTATTTGAGGGCTGCTCCGGCGGTGGCGGACGTTTTGATGCCGGCTGGTTATACTACATGCCACAGAGCTGGTGCAGTGATGATACGGATGCAATTGAACGTATCCACATTCAACATGGGACGAGCTTTGGCTATCCGGTAAGTGCCATGGGTTCCCATGTATCCGTAGCACCAAATCAGCAAACGGGCAGATTTACACCCTTGCATACCAGAGGAGTAGTAGCTATGGCGGGTACCTTTGGTTATGAATTGGATATTACCCACATGACGAACGAAGAAAAGGAATTGGTAAAGGAACAGATTAAAGAATTTAAATACCATTATGATACCATTCAATATGGAGATTACTATCGCCTGACCAATCCGGAAGAAAATAACAGATATGCCGCATGGCAGTTTGTAAGTGAGGATAAGAAGAAATCCTTATTAAGCGTAGTAATTCTACATGCGACAGCTAATGCAGCATTTCTTACCATAAAGGCAAAAGGATTACAGGCGGAGCGTGTGTATCATATCGCAGAACTGGACATTACCACAACGGGTGCAGCACTTATGTATGCAGGAATTCCAATTCCAAGAGAAAAAGGAGACTACATCGCATTTAACTTTACAATTGAAGAAATGGTGTAGAATAATTCCGAGAAAAATAATACAATATAGATAAAAAAATATACGATAGTACAAAAGTATTATACAAAATGACGACATTAGGACATGTAATATGGTTTTATGTCGTCATTTTGCTTATAATAATAACAAAAAACCATATGAAACAGACATAACACCATATCCCATATACAAATTGTATAGTATACTTTGCTTACATCAAAGAAATGTATACATTTTCAACAGTAACCGGTGGCGTGCAGCTACCAGAATGCTGACAACCGAGAGGATGTCACGATAAGGGAGGAAAAACATGAAATTGAAAAAAGTATTAGCAGTCGCACTTGCATCTGTAATGACATTATCATTAGCTGGTTGTGGAGGTAATACAGCAACAGGGGATACGGCCACAGACACTACAACAGAAGCAGCTGCAGAAGACACAGAGAGCACAACAGAATCCGCAGAAGTACCTGCAGATGCCTTGTCCGTAGCAATATGGGATACCAATCAGGAACCTGGTTTGACACAGATAGTGAATGATTTCACAGCAGAAACAGGAATCAAAGCCAAGATACAGGTTACACCTTGGGATCAATACTGGACCATGCTGGAAGCTGGTGCAACAGGCGGTTCTCTTCCAGATGTTTTCTGGATGCATTCCAATGAGATTACGACTTATTCCGAATATGAAATGTTATTGGATTTAACGGATAAAATCGCAGCAAGCGAAAAGCTGGAGATGGATAAATTTCCACAGGATATCGTAGGCATTTACAATTATGATGGAAAACAATATGCAGTACCAAAGGATTTTGATACCATTGCACTCTGGTACAATAAGACCATGTTTGATGAAGCAGGTCTTGCTTACCCAGACGATACCTGGACCTGGGATGATTTTAAGGATGCCTGCCAGAAATTAACCAAAGACGATGGAAGCCAGTTTGGATATGCATTAAAACCTTCCAACAATCAAGATGGCTGGTATAACATGGTTTACGATATGGGCGGCGAGATTATCAAAGCAGATAAGAGCGCTTCCGGTATGGACGAAGAGGGAACCATCAAAGCAGTTGACTTTGTTTCCAGTATTGTAAAAGAGGGTTATACACCTGCATACGAAGTTATGACAGAAAACAATCCAGAAGCATTATTCGAAGCCGGTAAAGTAGCTATGATTACACAGGGTTCCTGGATGCTTGCTGAATTATGTAACAATGACTATGTAAAAGCAAACTGTGATATCGCAGTATTACCAAAGGACGCAACTACAGGAAGACGTGCTTCTATCTACAATGGACTTGGCTGGGCAGCAGCTGCAAATACAGATAAAGCCGATCAGGCATGGGCATTAATTGAATACATGGGCTCCAAAGAAGCACAACAAAAACAGTCCGATTTAGGTGTTGTTATCTCCGCATACGAAGGTTCTGAAACAAACTGGGTAAAGGCTTATCCTGAATTCAACTTACAGGCATACCTGGATATGACAGAAGACATGGTTATCAGACCTTATTCCAAACATACAACCGTTTGGGAAGATATGATTTCAGAGAAATTAATCGATGTATGGACTGGTGCAAAAGATGCAAAGACCGCTTGTACCGAAATCGCAGCTGAAATGAACAGTGATTTGGCAGAAGAATAAAAGTAATAAGTGATGCTTCATGGCAGGCTTCGAGTTCAGGAGCCTGCCTTTTAAAAGAAAAGAACCAGGCATTGTAAAGAGTTTGTGCTTACAATGAGAATGGAGGTAGTAATGGAAGAAAAAGCAGTAAAGTATAAAGGAACGAATCAAAAAAGAAGTGAGTTTATTTGGGGCTGGCTATTTATATTACCAACGATGCTTGGATTGATTATTTTGAATATTATTCCTATTTTTCAAACCGTTTACCAGAGTTTCTTTAAAACAGGAGCTTTTGGGAAAGGAAATATATTTATAGGATTAGATAATTATACAAAGATGTTTGCGGATACTGCCGTATGGCAGGCACTGTGGAATACCTTTAAATATGCAATTATAGAGGTTCCTTTTTCGATTGCGATTGCAATCGTACTGGCAGTACTCCTGAATCGCAAGATGAAAGGGCGTACCGTTTACAGAACCATCTATTTCCTGCCGATGGTAGCAGCTCCTGCAGCAGTTGCGATGGTTTGGAGATGGTTGTATAACTCTGAGTTTGGTTTATTGAACCATGCCCTGAATTCCATCGGATTAAAATCTGTAAACTGGATTTCAAATCCTAATATTGCATTTATTTCCATTGCAGTCGTTGGTATATGGTCTGTCATTGGATATAACATGGTTTTGTTTCTGGCAGGACTGCAGGAAATTCCGAGAGATTATTATGAAGCAGCAGAAATTGATGGTGCAAGTCCGGTAAAGCAGTTTTTTAATATTACATTACCGTTGATTTCCCCGACAATGTTCTTTGTTACGGTTACCAGAATTATTGGAGCATTACAAGTCTTTGACAGTATCTACATGATGATGGACAAAACAAATCCGGCATTTGCAAAGACCCAGTCGTTGGTTTACTTATTTTATAAATATTCCTTTATGGAAGCAAATAAGGGATATGGCTCCGCAATTGTTATGCTGTTGCTGGTAGTAATTATGATCATTACCGTGATTCAAATGGCATGTCAGAAAAAATGGGTTAATTATAATTAATAGAAGGGAGAAAATAGCATGGATAAGAAAAAAACAGCATCAACTGTGGCGATACACATGATTCTAATTATTGGTGCCATTATAATGGTAGTTCCGTTTATCTGGATGTTCCTTACATCCTTTAAAACAGTATCCGAAGCAACGCAAATGAATCCCTTTATTATTTTCCCAAAAGCATGGAGATTAGATGCGTTTCAATCGGTTGCAAGTAAGATGGATTTTGCAAAATTATATATCAATACGGTAGTGCTTATTGTGGGTCGTGTGGTGTGTGCTGTATTGACAGCGACTATGGCTGGCTACGCGTTTGGAAGACTACACTTCAAAGGAAGAGACTTTGCCTTTTCCCTGGTTTTGTTTCAAATGATGGTTCCGGCACAGATTTTCATTATTCCACAATATTTGATGGTAAGTAAGATAGGCATGCTGAATACCATGTTTGCGTTGGTATTTCCGGGATTGGTTACCGCATTTGGAACCTTTCTTCTTCGTCAGGCTTTTATGGGACTACCAAAGGAATTAGAAGAAGCAGCACGGCTGGATGGCTGCAACATTGGGCAGACTTTCCTTTATGTAATGGCACCACTTGCAAAATCTTCTATGGTAGCACTCGGTATCTTTACTGCTTTATTTGCTTTTAAGGATTTGATGTGGCCATTGGTGGTAAATACTGACCAGACAACGATGCCCCTGTCTGCAGCACTTGCAAAATTACAGGGACAGTTTGCAGTAAACTATCCGGAGTTAATGGCGGCTTCACTCATGGCTTGTATTCCGATGGTAATCATATATATTCTGTTTCAGAAACAGTTTATCGAAGGTATTGCAACCTCTGGCGGAAAACTGTAATAAAATAGGAAATAATTATGTACAAGGATTAGGGTGTCAAAAGTGTGTGCTGCCGATGCCCACTGGCAAAGTGAACAAAGTGCATTTATTTTTTATTCCATTGTACAGAAATAAGAATTTCTAAATATTCCCCTCTGGCTGCTTGAAATTTTGCCACAATCAGCTTACATTCGCCATCCATGGCTCAGGTAAGCCTTTTTCAGACATCGTGTCTGAAAATTGTTAGGACTTAATGGGAATACTAAGAATTTCTAATTTCTTCCCAAAGTCATTCAAAATAAATGCCCTTTGTGCACTTTGCCAGCGGGCATCGGCAGTACACACTTTTGACACCCTAATTATATAAAGAAATAATCTGCGCAAGGCGGAGAAAGCGAGCAAATAGAAATGCCAATTATATATCACGAAACATCAAAAGAATTTCATCTTTATAATAAGCAGGTAAGCTATATCATCGAAATTATGGAAAATGGGCAGCTTGGAAATCTGTATTATGGAAAAAGAATAAAAGACAGGGAGTCCTTTGCCTACTTACATGAGGACGAGGCAAGACCACTTGGTGCACTTACTACCCCGGAACCAAACCCACTGTGCCTGCAATATACGAGGCAGGAATATCCGGCTTATGGAACAGGGGATTACCGCTATGGAGCCTGCACGATAGAACAGCAAAATGGCAGTAGAATTACCGATTTTTTGTATGCAACACATACGATTTACGAGGGCAAGAAAAAGATAGAACCGTTGCCATCGACCTATGTGGAAAATAAGAAAGAAGCAACCAGCATTGAAATCACCCTGTATGACAAGGTGATGGATACCAATCTTATTCTGACGTACACGATATATGAAGAGCTTGCGGCAATAACCAGACAGGCAAGATATGTGCATAATGGAGAAGCCAGTATCATATTACAGAACGCGATGAGCGCCTGTGTGGATTTACCGGATATGGATTATGATATGGTACATTTATCTGGAGCCTGGGCAAGAGAACGTTATATTAAGACAAGGAGACTGGAGCAGGGGATACAGTCTATTTACAGCATGCGCGGTGCCAGCAGTGCGGAGCACAACCCATTTCTGGTATTGAAACGAAGAAATACGACAGAAAATCAAGGTGAGGTCTATGCCTTCAGTCTTGTATACAGTGGCAGCTATCTTGGACAAGTGGAGGTCTGTTCCCACGATACTACGAGAGTTCTGCTGGGAATCCATCCGGATACCTTTACCTGGACACTTAAGGCAGGAGAGAGCTTTCAGACTCCGGAGGTAGTCATGGTGTATTCGGCAGACGGCATGAACCAAATGAGTCAGACATATCATACCCTGTACCGTACCAGATTAGTGCGTGGATACTGGAGGGATAGGGAACGCCCGGTATTATTGAATAACTGGGAAGCTACTTATATGGATTTTGATGAATATAAAATATTACGTATCGCTGCAAAGGCAAAGGAAGCAGGCGTAGAGTTGTTTGTCCTGGACGATGGCTGGTTTGGAAAGAGGGATGATGATGACAAAGGTCTGGGTGACTGGTATGTAAATCTTCAGAAATTACCAAATGGAATCGCAGGATTGTCCAGAAGTGTTGAGAATATTGGTATGAAATTTGGAATCTGGATTGAACCGGAAATGGTAAATAAGGACAGTGATTTATACCGCGCACACCCGGACTGGATACTTTCTGTGCCGGAACGCTATGAAACACCGAGCCGCCAACAGCATGTGTTAGATTTTTCACGAAAAGAAGTGGTAGATGCTATCTTTGCCATGCTGGATAAGATGATTGGGGAATCTAAGATTTCCTATATCAAATGGGACATGAACCGCTATATTACAGAATGCTATTCCAGGGCAGCGGCGGCAAATGAGCAGGGAAAAATTATGCACAAATACATTCTGGGTGTATATGATTTGTATTCCAGACTTACTACAAAATACCCGGAAATCTTATTTGAATCCTGTTCCAGCGGCGGTGCACGTTTTGATCCAGGGATGCTATATTTTGCCCCGCAGACCTGGTGCAGTGATGATACAGATGCTGCAGAACGATTGAAGATTCAGTATGCGACGAGCTATGTGTATCCAGTTTCTTCTATTGGAGCGCATGTATCGGCGGTACCAAATCACCAGATGAATCGTATAACGCCATTGGCAACCAGGGCAAATGTGGCTTTCTTCGGTGCGTTTGGCTATGAATTGGATTTAAATAAGCTGACCACGGAAGAAATGAAACAGGTAAAGGAGCAGATTCAATTTTATAAGAACTATAGAAAACTGATACAACAAGGCATCTTTTATAGAATCAAGAGTCCATTTGAAGCAAAGGATACGGCATGGATGGTTGTAGCTGAGGATAGAAAGGAAGCGATTGCTGCTTACTACCAACAGTTAAATAAAGTAAATGCAGGCGGTTTGCGGTTCAAACTGCTGGGACTGGAAGAAGACATGCTTTATGAGGTAACTGCTTTTGGAGAAACACAGAAATACTACGGAAGTGAATTAATGTATGCAGGAATCCCAATCAACCGTGACCAGTTTGCGGAGGATATTGGAGATTTCGCATCGGTTTTGTTTCATATCAAATATGCAGATAATTAATAAGAATAAATAATAAATGAAAAAATAAAAGTACTTTGTTTTTAAACAGGTGCTGAGTTGAAGCAGAACTAAGCTAGTTATAATTTAGTTCTGTTTTAATTTATATATTTATTTAAATTATGAAATAAGTAACTATAATATTCTATAATTGTGCCCTAAAATTCTTTCCCTAGGGAGTCGAATATGGTATAATTCTTATTATTAAAGGCGTAGTTAAAAGAAAATTCAACCTTTTAAAATACGTGGCGATGGTTCGCAGATAGGAGAGAAAATATGGGAAATTCACCAGTACCTACACCACATAATGGTGCCAAAGCAGGGGATATTGCAAAAACAGTTTTAATGCCGGGAGATCCATTGAGGGCA
>JAQUYA010000088.1 GCA_028692055.1 Lachnospiraceae bacterium
TGCTCGTTTATCATCCACTCCTGGAACATCAGTAAATACCAGATTTGGACTCTCCAGATTCCGTTTTCAATATAATCCGTCCATATTTTTTGAACCATGCCAGGATTCAGTACGCCTTGCTGTGCTATCGTCTGAGGATTCAGCAGGGTTTCTGCCCATGCACGTAATTTGGGCTGACGAAGCCACTTATCGATTGGTATGGCAAAGCCTGTTTTCGGGCGTTCCATCATTTCCTTTGGCACATAGCGGTAAAGTACGTCCCTAAGAACCAGTTTTCCTACTCCAGCCTTGCGCAGGTAGTCAATCGGTAAGGACCATGCAAATTCGACCACATCCTTATCCAGCATTGGTATTCTGGATTCCAGGGATACTGCCATCCCACAGCGGTCTACCTTTACCAAGATATCGTCTGGATGATACATCAGCATGTCCATCAGCATAATATTGTGATGCGGCTCTTCCAGGTATCCGGTCTGATATTCACTATATTTATACGCAGGATTCGTATGCGTCTTTGTAATTGCATTTGCAATATTTTCCTCCTGGTTTGATATTTCATATAATTTTTCTGGTCCTTTTGCCGCTAATAATCTGCCACGCACACAGAAGTCCTTATTCTTACGCATCGGCGTGTGCAATACTAAATCACTGCATACCTTACGAATCGGATATGGTACCTTTTTCATGCGATTCCATAATCCCAAAATAGACTCATAAGAATTATAACCGCAGAATAACTCATCACCACCATCTCCGCTCAGGGATACCGTAACATGTTCCCTCGTCATCTTGCTTACCAGATAAGTCGGAATCTGGGAGGAGTCTGCAAATGGTTCACTAAACATATGGGACAATTGCGGAATCACTTCTTTTGCATCCTGCTCCGTAATATACATTTCCGTATGTTCGGTACCCAGATGCTTTGCAATTTCTTTTGCAATCACGGCTTCATTGTAAGCTGCATCTTCCATACCGATGGTAAAGCTCTTTACTTTATTGGAGCTTAAGGACTGCATCAAGGCTACGATTGTACTGCTGTCAATGCCTGCGGAAAGAAATGCACCTACCGGAACATCTGCCACCATTTGACCGGCTATTGATTTCTTCAAAAGTCTTTCTAACTCATCCGCGGCTTCCTCGCGGCTTCCGGTAAAGAGATGCTGCTGTCCTCTCTTTGCCGCCTCTTTCATGGACCAGAAAGGGGTAATTACCGGCTTTTGGAAAGGTTCCTTAATAGTCAGCATCGTACCGGCTTCCAATTTATAAATATCTTTATAAATTGAATATGGCGCCGGAATATACCCATGTACAAAATATACATCTAAAATATCAGAAAATATCTCATTGTTAAATTCCTTTAATGCACGTATGGAACCCAAATCCGAGGCGAATACAAAGCTTCCCTGCACAAAACCATAATAGAGTGGTTTTTCTCCTACCCTGTCTCTTAACAGATAAATTTCTTTTTCTTCTTTATCATATAACGCAATGGCGAACATACCGGTACACATCCGGATTGCTTCCGTCACACCATACACTTCCATCGCCTCTAAAAGCACTTCTGTATCGGAGGTTCCGCGAAATGCAGTTACCTTTTTTTCTTTCAGCAGCTTGCGTGCGATATCCTTATGATTGTAAATCTCACCATTGAATACCATGACATATCTGCCACTATGTGATTCCATTGGTTGTGCACCATTCGGGCTCAAATCCACAATTGACAGCCTCTGGTGTCCGAAAACCACCTTCTTGTCCTCGCGGCTCCATATCCCCGACGCATTTGGACCTCTGTGAAACATACGCTGATTCATGTTTTTTATATTTTCTTCCCAATGTTCTGTCAAATTACAAAATCCTGCTATTCCACACATATACGGTATCCTCCTGGCTTGTCTGTTTAGTCTTCTGGTTCCTGCGTTGTATATTCCTTTTTATCGATACATTCCTTTAAATTCTTTCTGGAGATTTCCATTTGCTCGGACCATTTCTCATATGCTGTATCCCAGCTCTTATAGCTGGTATCGCCTCGATGGTCTGGTAAATCAAAGTGTTCCTTTAGATACTTTCCAAAATATGCAGTTGTTTTTTCTGCGCCGATGGCATTCGTGTGCACACCCTTATCATAAAAGTCTGTTCCAAAATCAAAGCTCATTTCCTCGGTATCTTCATTCAGATTTTTGAATTCATACCCATAGGATTCTATGATTTCCTGCATATAGTTATATTTCTCCTGTTTTTCTTCACCCTCCATCACATAAGGTGCTACTACAAAGAAAGCCTGCAAATCATTGTCTTTCAGATACTGGAGTAATTCCCGTAAATACCCTTCGTAGTCCGCTTCAATTGGTTCCTGCTCCGTGATTTGCGAGTAATCCACCTGCTCCATTGGATAATATTCATCTTTAAATTCAAAGCCTTTCAGTGGCTCCTGTTTTTCATAGCGAAAACATGCCAGCTGACTCGGAAGCACCATTGTTTTCCAGTTTGAATGATATTTAAATATATCAAAATAATACGTATACCGTTCGGATACTTCCGGCACCGCACGATTAATCGCATCAATACGGTTCCAGGAATATTTCATATTATCAGTCACTCCACGGGTATATGCCATATTATCCGCCATATCTTCTTCATTTGCCGTAAATTGTTTCATCTCAAATACATAAAGCGACGGCTCCTGTGTCTTGCGTGTTTCCTTTACGAGTGAAAGAGCTGCCATCGGTCTTTGCATATTGGAGGACAATGGATACGCAGCAAATCCATATTCTCCCCACATCTTTGCACCTGAAAAGCATGGAAATACCGGACTGGAGCCTATCATAACTACATCTAACGTATTATCTTTCTCTGCATAAAAGCCCGTAAAGCGGTCTTTTACTAATCCATTGGTTCGGATAATGTACGTAACTGTCTGTAGTATAAACAGGAAACCGCATAGAAATAGGACCGCTTTCATTATCTGTTTTCTATTCAAAATTGAAACCGCCTTTCCTTTTCTCTTAAAATCCCTGATAAATAAACTCTGCTGCTGTATACCCCGGTCCGTAATTTCCTAATAATATCACATAAAATAAAAGTGCATAGAAAAGGATCCACCGAACCGGCAGCTTTTGCCTTGCCACGCGCGCCCGAATGCTTTCCTTTTGTTGTAGCCTGGATACCACAAGCAATATCAAAAGTGATACAATTGCAATGGTAAATTCAATCCAGTCCAATCCCAAATCGAAAACGGCTCCATTCCAGAAGATTTCGGGATTCCATGATTTAAAAATACTGCCTAACATGATGCAGGCGGCTTTCACATTCTCTGCACGGAAAAAGACGAGTCCGATTGTTACTAATACAAAGGTACGTATCTGCTGAAAGAAGATAAAACCTTTATTTTCTTCTTTTATATGAAACATGGTTTTCAGTTTCTTCCAAACCGGTTCCAGTACTTCGCCAGATACGATATAGAACCAGTGTAATAACCCTGAACCTATGATGTATTTCCATACACCGCCATGCCAAAAGCCGATAGTAAACCATAATATCAGCATCGCTGTATAGGTGGTAATTCTTTTTGCGGTTTTTTTACCACATTTTGCTTTTAGTTTCTTAGGTAAATTGGTAAAAAACTTTGTGCGAAGCAGGGGATAAAAAAGATAATCCTTTAGCCATATTCCAAGTGTAATATGCCATCTACGCCAATATTCTGAAATATTTCTGGAAAAAAACGGCGTATCAAAGTTCTCCGGCAAAATAATACCAAGGGTTTCCGATGCCCCAATCACGATATCCATGCAGCCTGAGAAATCCGTATATAGTTGGAACGTAAAGCAGACAGCCGCAATCACAACCGTAAAGCCTGAATGAACGGTATAATTATTAAATACCGTATCTACAAC
This sequence comes from Lachnospiraceae bacterium, assembly GCA_028692055.1. Lineage (GTDB taxonomy): Bacteria > Bacillota > Clostridia > Lachnospirales > Lachnospiraceae > SZUA-378. The sequence continues at coordinate 3,891 of JAQUYA010000088.1, forward strand.
CAGTCCCATACGCTCTGAAATCACCAACTTCTTAAAAAATCCCCAAACCATTCGCTGCATTCCATAGGTCACATTCTGATATTGTAATGGATGTGCCACAAAGAGCTGCTCCTTCATATCGCGGTATCGAATAATCGGTCCCGATATCATGGTTGGAAAGTAATACCCAAATAAAGCCAGCTTCAAAATATTCGTTTCCGGCTCTCCTAATTCGTAATAAACATCAATTAAATATCCCAGCAAGGTCAGCGTATAAAAAGAAATCCCCAATGGTGCCAGTAATCCCAAATGGAAATATTTTAATACACATAATAAAGAAACGCATAATACAACAATAAGTGAAAGAGCAATTTGTTTCTTTTTCTGCTCTTTCACCCTATGAATATATAATGCGCCCCCATATATAACTGTAATTGTAGCAATCGGATATATGATCAGCCACGGCTCTCCCGACACACAGAAAAACCCAACACTTGCCAACAATAATATCCCCCATTGTGTCTTCTTCGGCACGATATAATACACAACTAATAACGCTGCGAAGAAACATAGAAATGCGAAAGATGTAATATTCATTTTAAAACCCACGCCTTATGCTAATTTTTCCAGAATAATCGTTGCCATTTCGCCGACATTTTTCATAGTAACAATCTGTCCCATGGTAAATTTGATTCCGAATTCCTGCTCTACTGCTGCCATTAAATTGATATGCTCCAAGGAATCCCAATCTTCGATATCATCTGCGGTCGTTGTTTCTGTTACCGTAATATCTTCCTCATCAAATACATCGCGGAATACTTCATTTAACTTTTCAAATACTTCTTCTCTGCTCATATTTTACTCTCCTCTATCTAAACTGCTTTCTTTTTCTTCCTGTTCCTTTGTCTGTCCTATCTTTCATTCACCTTAATCACATGGTTCTTCTTTTCATAGACAGTATCTATCTTATAATACCATACCGTATTGCCAATTTCATCTTCTTTTTCTTTGGTAAAGCCAAGGGTCGCATAGAAATCCTTTACCATGGCATTCTTCGCAGTCGGATAGTAATAGCCTTTTATCTGGGTGATTCCTTTTTCTTTACACTGTGCTGCCAGTTCATCCATCATGGCAAATTCCATATCACGTTTTAATACCCGGCAGCTCATAAGCCACAGGTCGATGTCCAACTGCCTGTAATCATTATTATTTTCCACTATTTTACCGATTACAATCGATACTACACCATTATCACCAAACTTATCTTCCAATTTACCATATAGGGTAATCTGGTTATTGTCCGCTGCTGTTTCTTCAATCTCACTCTGCGTATAGCGTTTCGTTGTCAGATTAAACTGATTACTTTTATTTGTAAGCTGTGCAATACGTGCCATATACATCGGTTCAAAAGCCTTAATGGTTCCGGTCATATGCAGTGATTTCAAATACTCACTATAGTCAGTGAAGCTGGCTTCCTGCTGATGTCTTTGGACATTCGCTTTGTACATTTCATTTCTTTTGCGGTCATCTTCAGAAAGGCTCGTCACCTCAAAGAATCCTGAATGATCCAGAATACGAATATACTGTTCCGGGCTTCCGATCTCCGGAATCGCCACTCCCGGTACCTGCTGCCTTACAATCTCCCGTTCTGCTGGATTGTCGTCCACAAATACCAGACTTTCTGGAAGAATATTTAGTTCTTTTGCAATACTCTGTATATTCATACTCTTTGGTTCCCAGTTCGCCTTGATTAAGATAAAATCATCCGGTCGCAAGGTACTATCCGGGTGTTCCAAACCTGCAATCGCATTTTCTTCTTCATTCTTGGAGCTGACATTCAGCATTACGCCAATGTCTTTATGGTCCTTGATATATTGCTGAAACTCAGAAAACACTTGTCCCATGGAGGTTTCCTGACCAATTTCCAGGTTTTCCACGCCATCATCACCGACGATGCCACCCCATAAGGTATTGTCCATATCCAGAACCAGAGATTTCTTATTCTTACCATAGATTGCCTTGATAATATTTGCAACGTTATGTGCAAGCGTCGGTACTGCCGGAAGACACAGTGCATATTTATACATATGCCAGAATAGTGGATCCGACCATTTATCGATTCCATAGCAGGAAGCCAGATAATTGATATCATTGATATAGAAATTATTGTGGGTAGATGCATAAGCATAGAATTTTTCATTCAGTTGATTGATAAAGTGAATGCGTCCATGGATATCACTCGCATCTTTATTTCCCAACAGGCGGTAGAAGGGTGCTTCCATATTGTTCTGAATAATCGGGCAATGGTATTCCTGTTCGATTTTCTTCCACATTACCTCATAATTTTCATAGGTCTGCTGCAATAATTCCTCAATCTGCTCACTGCCCTGCGCTACACTTGGATATTCCTTGATATTCCGATTGCTCGTATGAATATATATGATATCCGGTGCAAATTCTTTTAGTTCCTCATTAAACATCACATCCTGCCAGTATTGTGCGTATTCCGACTCAAAGAAAACCGGTTCGATTCCGTAATTCAACAGAAAAAGCTCCAATACCTTTATAATATCATGCGTCGTACTGCCACCCAGTACGGCAATTTTCTTTTCGATTCTTTTCGTATCTTCTTTTCGCAATGCCTTTTTTAGGCTCTTTGCCTTTTTTAAAATATATTCATTATCAAACGGATATTCCAATTCCCTCAACATATTGCTCCCTACCTCATCATTTCCAAATAGTTCTTCCATTGTTCATTGACGGTATCCGGTGCAAACTTCTTCTGCACCTGACGTGCATTTGCTCCAAGCTTCTGCTCCAGCACAGGATTTTCCAGTATCTGCTCCAAAGCACGGGCAAGTGCCTTCGTATCCCGTACCGGCACCAGTATTCCATTTTCGCCAGACTGGATAATCGTCCGTGGTCCTCCGCAGGGACAGTCCGTCGAAATAACCGCAAGCCCCAGCGCCATAGCCTCCAAAAGTGCATTTGGCATTCCTTCTGTATCAGAAGCTAAGATAAAGATTCTCGCTTTCTCGATATAATCTGGAACATGACTTACATTTCCCGGCATTTCAATAAATTCCTGCATCTGTTTTTCTTTGATATATTGCAGCAGGCTTTCCCTTTTCTCTCCATTTCCATAGATAATCAATTTCATTTCCGGATGTTTCTCGTGATTCGAAATAAAAGCATCGATAATCATCTTCTGGTTTTTATTCTCATCTATGCGACCAACGGACACGATTGTATTTTCTCTTTTTCCCGTAAATACCGGACGCATGCACGCGGTATCCAATGGATTTGGCAAAATCTTTGACTTTTTTTGCACATTTTCCGGGAAAAATGCTTTTGCATCCTCCGTTTGAAAAATCACTCCATCTGCAAACCGGAATAAATGTCTCGCAATCATACGCATTGCATTCGTGTAATATTCCTCTGTCGGTTCTCCACGTACGGATACTGCCACCGATATCGGCAGCATCGCCGCTGTTGCAATCGCCATAAAATTATTTTTCCCAATAAAAGAAACTATTACATCCGGTTTTTCCTGTTTCCAGATGGTTCTCAGCTTATGAAAACGATGGCAAAAGTTACGAATCCTATTATTGGTCACTTCTTTGCCTGTGATTTCGGAATATACCCGGCGAATCCCTTCGCTTACGGCATATTCTTCCTCTGCCTTTTTGGTCGTTACCAGTACTACCTCCACGCCCGACTGATAGAGCGATTCCGACAGATTCACAATAACCCTCTGCGCACCACCCTTATCCAAACTGTTAATATAAAATGCAATTTTCTTCATGCTCATATGCATTCTCCATTCTTATAAGCAAATTTGAGAAAAATGCATCTTTTTTGCATTTTTCCGATGTGTAACTTAGAAATTCTTAATCTGCGTTTTTTGCTGATTTAGATTTTCTTTACACATTTGTGCCCATTGCTGGAACATGAAATAGGACCAGGCTGTCTTGGAAAAATTCTCACCGGTTGCCGGTCCGCGGTCACCCACTTCCAGATAGCGCATCATAAATTTGTGAATGTATTCGCTGTCAAAAATATTTTGTTCCTTTAAAAATTTCATATCGCACATGGCAATCAGCTGTTCCTTCAATGGTCCACGCAGCCATTTGTCAAGTGGCACTCCAAATCCAACCTTTGGTCTGTCCAGTAATTCACGCGGAATATAGTCATATGCGATATCTTTCAATATATGTTTTTTATCGCCATTTGCATACTTAAATTCATGCGGCAGACGATAGGAATATTCCATTACATCGGTATCCAAAATCGGACAACGGGACTCCAGCGAATATTTCATGGATGCCCTGTCTACCTTACAGAGAATATCTCCCGGCAAATACGTGTCCATATCTACCAGCATTCTTCTTTCCTGCCAGTTCTTCTCTAGGTAACGACTCTCTATCTCAAACTTACTTGGCAAGCTGTCTGCTACGAGCATTTTATCAATTGCCCGAATATAGTTTTCGCCGCCAATCTGCGTTTTTGTTTCCGGATTGCGATTCGTTGCCACAACACGCACACGGAACGGTAATTTTGACAGTAGATTCATTTGCTTCAGAGGCGGAATATTACATATCCCATTCACCATACCACCCAGTAAATCTAACTTCTGTGCCATTCCTACATTTTCATAAATATTATAACCACAGAAAAATTCATCACCGCCATCTCCGGACAAAGCGACCGTAACCTGTTCTCTTGCCAGTTTGGATACCAGCATGGTCGGTATCTGAGAGCTATCTGCAAAAGGCTCATCAAAATACTTCGGAATGCTCTCTACGAGTTCAAACATTTCCTTTTCATCAATATAGGTTTCTGTATGCTGCGTGCCCAGATGAGCTGCCACTTCTTTGGCGTACTTCGCTTCATTATATTTTTCTTCATTAAAACCAATACAGAAGGTCTTAATCGGTTCTGATGACTGCTCCTGTGCAATCGCAGATACGAGCGAAGAATCGTAGCCGCCACTTAGAAATGTACCAAGCGGAACATCTGCAATCATTCTCTTTTTTACTGCATCACGTAATAAATCCTTTAATGTTGCCTTTGCTTCTTCATAAGAAGTTACCGGTTTGGCTGCCTGTTCTCTGTATACCTCTTTGATATCCCAGTATTTCCAAATCTTCACTTCACCATAGTGGAACCGCAGAATTGCACCTGGCTCTAACTTGTATACATTTTCAAATATTGTTGCTGGTGCATTGATATACTGTTGGAACATATATTGTTTGATTACTTCTTTGCGAATTACAAATGAAAAATCTTCCAGCGCCATAATTGGCTTTAATTCAGAGGCAAATACAATATTTCCATTTTCAAGCCAATAGTATAACGGTTTCTTGCCAATTCTGTCCCGAACCAAAAATAATTCATCTTTTTCACGGTCAAATAAAGCAATTGCAAACATTCCTTTAAATTTCTGAATACAATCAATACCCCACTTCAAATATCCTGCAATTATGACCTCTGTGTCACAATTTGATTTGAAAGGATAATCACTTAATTCTTCCTTTAATTCTTGAAAATTATAAATTTCCCCATTATAGGTCACGCTGATACGTCCATTATCAGAATGCATCGGCTGATGTCCCAGCATGGACAAATCTAAGATGGATAATCGTCTTTGTGCAAATCCAAGGGTATAGCCATCTTTTAACGGATATATTTCTTCACCACTGTCATTCGGTCCGCGGTGATACATGGTATCATTAATCTTCTTTAATTGTTCTAATGTAATCGTTTTTCTGGATAGAAACCCGCATATTCCACACATAGACTTCTCCTTTACACTTATATTTTTTCCTTAATTGCTGCAAAATGTTTGCATTCCGTATCAATGGTGTGTATCAGTTCCTGTTTTCTTTCTTCGATTAGGCTTCGGAAATTATGCAGATTGTCATATCCTGTTTCCGTCCAAGAATAAGGGTGTGTTAAGACCTGTACCTTATCATTTCCTAATAGGGTTTCTCTATCCGGCTGTCCATAATTCCATCTATGCTGCGCATCTGAAATATATTTCACGTCTAACTGCATACCTTCTGTCACCTTATCTGCATAAGTAAAAAATTCATTTTCATATGCATTGATTATTCCATCAATTTTAATATTTTCTGCCAGTACGGCATTGGTCGGACGGTGTACCGAAAAGGTATCCACATCAAAATCCAGCATCATATTCCATGCTTTAATTTCTTTTTCAATCTGCTTATGGATTTCCACCATATCCGTTAATCCGTTTAATGCAAAATGCAAACCGATTGCATGTCCATTTTCATGCATTTTTGTGATAATCTCTTTATTCTTTTTGGATAGTATATTATAGGAATTATTTGTCCACTGAAAGAAATAGGTAGAGGTAAAATCCATCTCCTTTTCCACCTGCGAAAGTGCATAAGCTCTGTCTACACTAAATTCTACATCATGGCGTACAATAATAAATTTGTCCATTGTTTTTGCTTGATGAAAGTCCGCTGCCCTTCCACTTTCCTTAATAATCTCTATCATTTTTCGGTATTCTTCGTATGAAAACATCTTGTTCCTCTTTTTCTTATCCCTTTTTTGATTTCTTATTTTCTGCATAGTTCGTTTACATAATCTTTCCATTGCAG
>JAQUYA010000089.1 GCA_028692055.1 Lachnospiraceae bacterium
GTGTGAGCGAGAGGGATTGCGACACGATGTCGCATAATCCCTCGGTTTTGTACGTCTTAGATAAAGGTATAACACATTTTCTTTTACCACTCTTAAATTTTCTTGCATAATGGAAAGTTACAGGATGCAAACAGAAGGGGTGCTCCACGCTATCTGAAACGTTCACACCCTCTCGTGCAGCCACACCCCTGTCAATGCACAAAATTAAAGTTATTTATTATTAATATAGTTGATAAGACCTTCGGCTTTGATAATCTTTTGCATAAATTCTGGGAACGGTTGACCCTGAAAAGTAGTTCCTCTGCTTTTATTTGTAATAATACCGGAATCAAAATCAATTTCCACTTCATCGCCGGCTTCAATTCCAGACGATGCTTCTGGGCATTCGATAATTGGAAGTCCAATATTAATTGCATTTCTGTAGAAAATTCTCGCGAAGGTTTCTGCAATTACACAACTGACGCCAGCAGCTTTAATGGCAATAGGTGCATGTTCCCTTGAAGAACCGCAGCCAAAGTTCTTGTTTGCAACGATAATATCACCTTTCTTTACCTTCTTAATAAAATCTGTGTCAATATCTTCCATGCAATGTGTTGCTAATTCTGCTGGATCAGATGAATTTAAGTATCGTGCTGGTATGATTACATCTGTATCTACATTATCTCCATATTTAAAAACGCTTCCGTTTGCTTTCATTTCATCTGCCTCCTATAATTCATATGGACTAGAAATCTGTCCTGTGACTGCACTTGCTGCTGCTACTGCCGGACTTGCCAGATATACTTCTGAGTCCACGTGTCCCATACGTCCGACGAAATTACGATTGGTCGTTGATACACATCTCTCACCTGCTGCAAGGATACCCATATAACCACCTAAGCATGGCCCGCAGGTTGGTGTGCTGACGACAGCTCCGGCTTCAATGAAAATCCTCAATAAGCCTTCCTCCATTGCCTGTAAATAAATACTTTGTGTGGCAGGTAAAATAATACAACGCATACCTTTTTTGATTTTTTTCCCTTTTAAGACCTCTGCTGCACATCTCAAATCATCAATTCTGCCATTTGTACAAGATCCAATTACCACCTGGTCTATTATAACCGGTTCTTTGATTTCATCGATAGTCTTCGTATTTTCAGGAAGATGTGGAAAAGCAATCGTTGGTCTTAATGCTGCCAGATCAATGGTATATTCTTTTTCATATGCAGCGTCAGAATCAGCTTCATATATGGTATAGGTCTTCTTTGAATGCTCTTTCATATAAGCAATTGCCTTCTCATCTACTGGGAAAATGCCATTTTTTCCACCCGCTTCAATTGCCATATTTGCAATCGTAAAACGGTCATCCATACTAAGATTTTTGACACCTTCTCCTACAAATTCCATGGATTTATAAAGGGCTCCATCCACACCAATCATTCCAATAATATGTAAAATAACATCTTTACCGCTTACCCATTTATTTAATTTTCCTACTAAATTAAATTTTATTGCAGCCGGTACTTTGAACCAGGCTTTTCCGGTTGCCATGCCTGCAGCCATATCCGTACTTCCAACACCTGTAGAAAATGCGCCCAATGCGCCGTAAGTACAGGTATGTGAGTCTGCACCAATGATTACATCCCCAGCAACAGTTAATCCTTTTTCCGGTAACAAGGCATGTTCAATTCCCATTTCACCAACTTCAAAATAGTTTGTAATTTCATTACGGTAAGCAAATTCCCGTACACATTTGCAGTGTTCTGCCGATTTAATATCTTTATTCGGTACAAAATGATCCGGTACCAACGCAATTTTATCCTTATCAAATACACCTGTCGTATTCATTTTGTCCATCTCTTTAATTGCTACCGGACTGGTAATATCATTACCCAATACAAGATCTAAATCTGCTTCAATTAATTGTCCGGCAGCTACTTTATCAAGTCCGGCATGTGCAGCTAAAATCTTCTGTGTCATTGTCATTCCCATTTTTAATATTTCCTCCATGTATTTTTAACTATGATTATCTTAACATAGTCTGCCATAATTGAAAAATACTATATTTTCATGTATAATATAACTAAAAGTTATAGAAAAATCGTTTTTATCAAAATCCATAAGCATATAGAGAATTTATAATTTATATCTTGTAAAAAGAAAGGAACTTAGTGACTTTATGACAAACAATTTATCCTCCTATCGTATTTTTTGTACGGTGGCAAAAGCCGGAAATATCTCAAGTGCCGCAAGGGAACTTTTTATCAGCCAGCCTGCTGTAAGTAAAGCAATTTCAAAGCTGGAGCAGAGCTTAAATGTCACCTTATTTGAACGTACCTCACGCGGGGTATCCTTAACTTATGAGGGAAAGCTTCTGTTCACACAGGTAGAAGGTGCTTTTCATTCTATTGAACAGGGCGAAAAACAGATTCAGCGAATTGCAGAGCTTGGTGTCGGTCATCTTTCATTAGGGGTAAGTACAACACTCTGTAAATTTGTATTACTCCCTTATTTAAAAGAATTTATTCACGCAAATCCACATATTCAATTATCAATTTCCTGCCAGTCTACCAGCCATACGCTCTTTGAAATCGAAAAAGGAGATGTGGAAATTGGTCTGGTCGGAGAGCCGGAAATGCTTGGAAATCTGGACTTTTTTCCGGTAAGTAAGATTCACGATATCTTTGTGACTACACCGGAATATTTGAACAATCTTCGTATTCGTGAAGGAGGTGTATCTTTCGATATTTTTAAATCAGCCACTCTCATTTTACTGGATAAGGATAATATAACCAGACAATATATTGATAAATATTTATCATCGAATCATTTACAACCTGAAAATATTATTGAAGTTTCTACTATGGATTTATTAATTGAATTTGCAAAAACAGGATTGGGAATTGCCTGCGTTATTAAAGAATTTGTAGAAAAAGATTTAACAGAAAATACGTTAACCGAATATGTAATGTCTACACACATTCCTCCACGAAAAATCGGATTCGTTTATCCGAAAACAACAAAGCCCTCTGTTGCCATGACACAGTTTATAGACTTTTACAAAAACCCCTCCAAAAATGTTTGATTGGAGGGGTTTCATTTCTTGCTTATGAATGAATTGATTCTTTATTAGTTGTTAATAAATTTATCATTTTCATTGTTCCAGCTATAAAGTTTACGAATTTCTTTACCAACTGCCTCTGCAGGATGCTCTGCTGCAATTTTTTTCATTGCTTTGAAGTGAGCCTGTCCACCAGCTTCTGACATATCTAATAAGAAATCTTTTGCAAAAGTTCCATCCTGAATATCGGAAAGAATCTTTTTCATAGTTTTCTTTGTTTCTTCCGTAACTAATTTAGGTCCTGTTATGTAATCACCGTATTCTGCTGTATTTGAAATAGAATATCTCATTCCTTCAAAGCCTGACTGGTAAATTAAGTCTACGATTAATTTCATTTCATGGATACATTCAAAATATGCATTTCTTGGGTCATATCCACCTTCAACCAATGTTTCAAATCCTGCCTGCATAAGGGCACATACACCACCGCATAATACAGCCTGCTCTCCGAAAAGGTCCGTTTCTGTTTCTGTTCTAAAGGTTGTTTCAAGAACGCCTGCTCTTGCGCCACCGATTGCCAAGCCATAAGCCAATGCTTTATCTAATGCTTTTCCTGTAGCATCCTGTTGTACTGCTACTAAACAAGGAACACCTTTTCCTGCCTGATATTCACTTCTTACGGTATGTCCAGGTCCTTTAGGAGCAATCATAGTAACATCCACATTTTTTGGTGGAATGATTTGATTAAAGTGAATTGCAAAACCATGCGCAAACATTAACATATTTCCTTCTTCAAGGTTTGGTTCAATGTCTTTTTTGTACATTGCTGCCTGTTTTTCGTCGTTAATAAGAATCATTATAATATCTGCTTTTTTTGCAGCTTCTGCTGCTGTATATACTTGAAAACCTTGTGCTTCTGCTTTTGCCCAAGATTTAGAGCCTTCATAAAGACCAATAATGACGTTGCAACCTGACTCCTTTGCATTTAATGCATGTGCATGACCTTGACTACCATAGCCAATAACTGCAATTGTTTTTCCTTCTAATAATGAAAGATTACAATCTTCTTGATAAAAAATTCTTGCTGCCATTTCTTTTTCCTCCGTTTTTGTTTTTTCATCTATAACTGAAAGGTTTCCCTAAGAGCTAGCTTATTCATCAATCCAGATAACATTTTCTTTACCACGGCTAAGACCCGCGATACCTGTTCTGGCAAGTTCTAAAATTTTATGTCCCTCCAGCAGCCCAATAAAAGCATCAATTTTTGACTGGTTGCCAATTAACTCTATAATCAGCGAATCTGGAGCAACATCTACAATGGTTGCTCTGAATATGTCTGTGACTGCAACAATCGCAGGTCTTTGTTCTGCGGAAGCTTCCACTTTAATCAGACATAATTCACGATATACACTTTCTGCTGGCTTTAATTCCCGGATATCTCTGACATCAACAAGTTTTCCCACCTGTTTCTCTATTTGGTCAAGAATATCATTGTCTCCAGAAGCCACGATTGTAATTCTTGTAAATCTTGGATCTGCGGTAACACCTGCGGTAATGCTTTCTATATTATATCCCCTGCGGCTAAACAAACCGGAAATACGGCTCAACACACCGGAAGTATTATCTACTAATAATTGAAACACCTTTTTTTGCATTTATCCAACCCCTATTACTTTCTTACGTTTGCTTTGTATTTTAGCAACAATTATCGTATTTGTCAACAAATCAAGGTGCAAAACCTCGATTTTTTATGCATTATTACCAATGGTTATAATGGGTATATCCTCTAGTTATCACTCTCCATACATTTTGAAAGTGCTAATGTACCCGTTCGTGCTACTTCTACAATGCTGATGGATTGCAATAAATTAAGAAACAGAGTGATCTTTTCGGGCACATCACATATCTGCAGTATCATCAGATTTTTTGACATATCTGCAATCGTTGCATCTACAAGACCACAAATTTCTACAATTTCACGCCGATTACCCTTGTTATATTTTACTTTGACCATCATAAGTTCCCTGCTAATACTATGCATTTCATCAAAGGTCTTTACTTTGATAACATCTATCTTTTTATTTAATTGTTTTTCTATCTGTTCTATCGTACGCTGATCACCACTGGAAACAATCGTCATGCAGGAAACCGCTGGGTCATCCGTTTCACCAACCGCCAAACTGTCAATATTAAAACATCTTCTGGAGAAAAGACCGGCCACCTTGCATAACACACCAGATCTATTTTCGACCAGAACTGAATATATTCTTTTTTTCATAGTGCGCTTCTCCTTATTTTACGGTATCCATCGGATCTATCATACATTCCATCAGGGCTGTCGTATCATCCTTTAGGAATGCTTCTATTTTTTCTTCAATATGATCCATATTGTAGATTCTTACAAATGGCATTTCGTAAGCTTCTGCAAATTTTTCGAGATTTGGATTTCCTGTTAAATCAACCACCGAATAATGTGCATCATAGGCATTATACTGATATTCCCGTACCAAACCCAGGTAATTATTTGCAAATACAATTACTTTTACCGGTATTTTCGCCTGACGAATGGTAGCAAATTCCATCATGGACATCTGAAAGGAACCATCTCCGCAAACCGCTACTACCTGCTTGCTCATGTCACCCTTTTTTGCTCCCATAGCCGCTGGAATTGCATAGCCCATCGTTCCCATACCACCAGAAGTTAAGAATCTGCCATCACGTACAATGTGATATCCACAGGACCACATCTGATTTTGTCCAACATCTGCAACATAAATCGCATCATGTTTCATTTTATTGGATAAAATGCGGATAAATTCTGCCGGATCAACATATTCCGGATTTGGATTTCTAGGGAAAATCATGGTTTCTTTATAACTGTTTAATGTTGCAATCCAGTCCTCATGTTCACAGTTACATTCCTGTTTCATAAAATCACCAAAAATATGTTTTGCATCACCAACCAATGGAATCGTTGGTCCTACATTTTTACCAATTTCCGCAGGGTCTACATCAATATGTACCATAACCTTCTTTTCCATAATCAAATCCGGCTGGCTTACTGCCCGGTCTGCCACTCTTGCACCTACCATGATAATCAAATCAGACTCATTCATTGCCCGATTGGCATATGCTTTTCCATTATTTCCGACCATTCCATAATATAGTGGGTGTTCGGTAGGTAAAGCACCAATTCCCATTAATGTGGAAACCACCGGAATCTTATATTTTGTAACAACTGCCCTAAATTCCTCGACCGCATCACTCAAAAATACACCACCGCCTACACACATGATTGGCCGCTTTGCTTTTTCCAGTTCTTTTAATACATTTTTGATTTGTACTGCATGACCATTAACGGTTGGCTTATAGGTTCGAAGACTGACTTCCTCCGGATAAACATAATTTTTTAAAGTTGCTCTCTGGATATCCACCGGAACATCAATCAGTACCGGTCCCTTTCGTCCACTATTGGCAATATAAAAAGCTTCCTTAAATACACGTGGAATGTCTTCCACTTTTTTTATTAAATAACTGAACTTTACGAAAGACTCTACTGCACCTGTAATATCTGCTTCCTGAAATACATCACTTCCAAGCAGATTACTCTCTACTTGTCCGGAAATACAAATCATCGGAATACTGTCTGCAAAAGCAGTCGCAATTCCAGTAATCAGATTCGTTGCACCAGGTCCGGAAGTAACTACACAAACTCCGACTTCACCTGTCACACGTGCCAGACCATTTGCTGCGTGAGCTGCATTTTGTTCTGTACGGACTAGAATACTCTCAATATCCGTATCTAATATACTATTAAAAAAAGGACATATCGCTACTCCAGGATATCCAAAAATAGCTGATACACCTTCATTTACCAAACATTTTACCATTGCATCTGCGCCGTTCATTTTGTCCACCTTAATCCTTTTAAATTTTTCATAACAACAACAGTATCACATTATCAGAATATTATGTCAATAGTTTTGTATGCATATAAATACAATTACTCCTTGATATGAAGTAATCTTTTGGTAAGATTTACAGCATCGGCTGCATCTTTGGAATAGCCATCAGCACCAATTTCTTCGGCATAGCTTTGGGTGATAACAGCTCCTCCAATAATAATTTTGGAGTCAAGTCCTTTTTCTTTGGCATAATCTACCACATGCTTCATCTCTTTCATAGTAGTTGTCATAAGGGCAGATAATGCAATAATTTGTGCATTATTTTTTATTGCTTCTTCTACGATTATTTCTTTGGAAACATCTTTTCCTAAGTCAATGACTTTGAATCCGTGGTTTTTTAGCATCAAAGCCACTAAGTTTTTACCAATATCATGTATATCGCCCTGTACGGTTGCAATGACGATAGTTGGCATCTCTTTGTTCCCATTTGCCTCTAATAATAAAGGCTCTAAATATTCAATGGAGGTTTTCATGGCTTCAGCACTTGCGATTAATTGTGGCAGAAAATACTTTCCTTTATCAAACAAATCGCCGACCTCGTTAATAGCAGGCAGTAATATTTCATTTAATAATTTTTGAGGCTCATTTCCAGCGGAAACGGCTGTCCTTGTAATGGCAGCAATATCCTTCTGTTTTCCTTTTAGCACTGCAGTGCGCAGTTCTTCTGTAATACTCTGTACCGTATTTTCTACTAATGCAGAAGAAGCTTTCTGCCCTGTCGATGCATCCAGCCCTAAGGAAACCTGCGCTTTTTCATTCTGCTCTTTGTAGGCATTCATTAATTCGATATAGCGAATATCGGAATCTTCTTTATTTAACAATAAATCGGAGGCATAGGCACTTGAAACTAGTAATTGCTGATTGGGATTCGCAATTGCCATTGTTAATCCAGCGCCAATCGCCATCGTTAAAAAGGTAGCATTTACATAGCTTCTTTCCGGTAGTCCAAAGGAGATATTGGATAATCCACAGGTCGTTGCCAGACCATTCGCTTTGCAGTAACGAATGGTTTCCAAGGTTTCTTTTGCTGCATTTTTATTCGCTCCTACCGTTGCTACCAGTCCATCGACTATAATATCTTCTTTTTGCATACCAAGTGCAAGCGCCTGTTCTACAATTGTTTGAATAATCTGTTTTTTCTCTTCAATATCTTTTGGTAATCCCGCATCAGAAAGCGGTAACAAAATAAACATAGCACCATATTTTTGGGCAATTGGTAATAAATTTTCAATTTTAACTTTTTCGAGAGAAATAGAATTAATCAATGCTCTGCCTGGATAAACACGTAAAGCCGCTTCGATTACATCTACATGGCTTGAGTCAATGGATAATGGCAGAGAGGTTGTCATACTGACTTCCTTAATTGCTTTTAACATCATCTCTTTTTCATCTATTCCATTCATACCCATGTTAATGTCTAAAATGCAGGCTCCACAGGCTTCCTGTTGCTCCGCAAACTCATTCACCAGTTCAAAAGAACCCTCTTTCAGCTCTGCCTGCAATTTTTTCTTACCTGTTGGGTTAATCCGTTCACCTACGATAATAAAATTATCTTCTAGTCCAAACTCTAAGGTTTTTCTCTCCGATGTCAATAATCGTTTTTCAATTTTAGGGGATACACGTACCTTTAAATCTTTTGTGGCATCGTATAATTTATGGATATACTCAGGACTTGTCCCGCAGCAACCGCCCAAGATAGAGGCACCCGCCTCTACCATTGGAACCATTTCTACAGCAAATGTATCAGCTTCCATATCATAAATCGTAGTTCCGTCCTCTGCCAGACTTGGCAGTCCCGCATTTGGCTTTGCAATAATCGGAATTCTGGTCACTGACGCCATGTCCTTAATAACCTCCAGCATCTTATCTGGACCGGTAGAACAGTTTGCACCAATCGCGGCAGCACCCAGACTGGATAAAACAACCGCTGCTGTCTTTGCATCCGTTCCATACAGAGTTCTGCCATCTGCTTCAAAGGTCATTGTTACAATTACCGGTAAATCACAAATTTCCTTTGCAGCAATTAAGGCGGCTCTTGTTTCCTGTAAGCTCATCATGGTTTCTATTACAAATAAATCAACACCAGCAGTCATCTGATATTGCATTTGTTCTTTATAGATAGTAATCAAATCCTCAAATTTCATCTTCCCCATAGGTTCTAATTGTTCGCCTGTCATAGTAATATCACCGGCAACATAAGATTTCCCCTGCACTGCTTCTTTGGAAATAGCGACTAAAGCTTCATTGATTTCTTTTATTTTATCTTCCAAACCATATTCTTTTAATTTGATACGATTGCTAGTAAAAGTAGGTGCATACACGATGGTACTTCCTGCTTCCACATATTCTTTTTGTAGCTGCAGCATAACTTCTCTATGTTCAAGAATCCAGGTTTCCGGGCAAACACCACTTGGCATTCCTCTTTTTATTAAATTTGAACCGGTTGCACCATCCAGATAAATGGGATGATTTTCACATAATTTCCAAAATTCTTTTTTTGTCATAGTAATAACCATGCCTTTCTCTCAGCCTGTGAAAATTTTTCCTTTGATACAAATCTTTGATACGTCTGATAATAGCACGATTTCTCAAAATGAGCAATTTATTTAGTATAATTTAGCAGTCATGTTTCCTTATCTTTCTCTTAAGTTGCTTGCTTTCAAGAGGCGAATATGATAGATTTAATTTATGTGGGTAAAACCTGGCTCTTATAACTACAAATCTATTAATGTAAAAATATATACCCCAAACAATTTATAATAATTCTATCATCAGGAGATTTTATATGTTTAAGCGAAATTTATATTTTACAGCTCTAATTACTTTTGTCTTTTTCACTCTAACCGGTTGTGGAAAAGAAAATGTGGCTTTGAATACTTATAAAGATGAAATGTCAAGCTTCTGTGCGGATATTAATGAGCAAAATGATATCATTAATGCCATTGATCCAACTTCTGAAACTGCTACAGAGGATTTACTTGCCAGTTTAGATGTCCTAAATGAAGAATTTACAGCTTTAGCAGAGATGGAAGTGCCCGAAGAATTTAGTGCGGTAGAAACACTTGCCGATGAAGCAGGAAGCTATATGACTGACGCAGTCAACATGTATCACGATGTTTTTTCTGCTGATGAATTTGATAATGCATCACTGGAAGTTGCAAATGAAAATTATAATCGTGCAATCAAACGTATTCAATATATTGGTGATATTCTGGTAGGAAATATTCCAGATGGTGAAGATGTATCGGTTTCCTATGAAGATGTACAAACCGGAAATGAAGATATTTCCGAATAATTTAACATAAAAAATCCCCGGAGTAAAAAC
>JAQUYA010000090.1 GCA_028692055.1 Lachnospiraceae bacterium
TAGACATCGATTGAAAATTGACGAATATGCCTATTTGTGATATATTTACAAAGATATTTGTATCTATCGAAGACAGGCAGGCTTAAATAGGTATACTGCGATGAGCAAATATCGTAACAGTAGTTTTATCTGTATGAATGCAGATAATGAATAAGGAGGAAGAATTATGAAAAAAGTATTAGCACTTATGTTAGTTGGAGCCATGACATTTTCACTGGCAGGTTGTGGTAGTAAGGCAGACACAACAACAGAAAAACCTGCAACGGAAGCAGCAGCAACGGAAACGGGAACCGATGCAGCAGGTAAGAAATATATTATCGCTACAGACACAACATTTGCGCCATTTGAATTTGAAGATGAAAGTGGAAATATGGTTGGTATCGATTTAGATTTATTGGCAGCAATTGCGGAAGACCAGGGATTTACGTATGAACTTCAATCACTAGGATTTTCAGCAGCAGTAACTGCATTAGAAGCAGGACAATGTGATGGTGTTATTGCAGGCATGTCTATTACAGAAGATCGTCAGGCAAAATATGATTTCTCAGATTCCTATTTTGAATCTGGTGTTGGTATGGGCGTTGCAGAAGATTCTACGATTGCAAGCTATGAGGAACTGGCAGGTCAGGCAGTAGCAGCGAAAGTTGGTACAGAAGGATGTGCATTCGCAGAAGCAAAAGCAGAAGAAATCGGATTTACCGTAACTCAGTTTGAAGATTCCGCAAGTATGTATCAGGATGTTCTTGCCGGAAACAGTGTTGCCTGCTTTGAAGATTATCCGGTTATGGGATATGAAATCTCAAGAGGAATGAAGTTAAAGATGCCATTAGAGATGGAAGCAGGAAATTCTTACGGATTTGCTACCATGAAAGATGCAAACCCGGAATTAGTAAAAATGTTTAATGATGGTCTTGCAAATTTAAAAGCAAGTGGAAAATATGATGAAATCATTGATACCTATATTGCTAAATAGGAAATTACCTGTGGTAAGATAACGAAGAATTTTGAAATTGCAATGGAAAACTTCTGAATTCTATTTGGAAGTTTTCCATTATTTTTCGTATGCAGGGACGAAAAACCAATGCTAAAAGTACAACATAAGTGCTTTTTAATTGAAAACACTTATGCTATACTTTTAACAGAATAAACAGGAGGCAGAAGGTTAAATAAAAAGATATAACCTTTGAATTTATGACTGCTAAAGCAGTCAGGGAGGCTAAAAAGTGAAACTTATAGAATTATTTATTCAGTATTTCCCATCATTTACGTCAGCACTGTTATATACATTAAAGTTAACTGCAATGTCATTATTTTTTGCATCAATTTTGGGTATAGTGTTTGGACTATTCAGTGTATCGGGAAATCGCGCATTGAAGACATTAACAAAGATTTATGTGGATATAATCAGAGGTACCCCATTATTGGTACAGGCCTTTTTCGTATATTTTGGTTTGCCGCAGGCACTTGGAATCCGTATGACCGCGATTGTTGCAGGTACGATAACCCTGAGCTTAAATGCAGGTGCTTATATGTCAGAAATTGTTCGTGGTGGTATTGAGTCTGTCGATAAGGGACAAATGGAGGCAGCAAGAAGTCTTGGACTTACCTATCCGATTGCAATGATTCGTGTTATTCTGCCACAGGCGGTTCGTACGATGATGCCTTCGATTATTAATCAGTTCATTATTTCCTTAAAGGATACATCGATTCTATCCGTTATCGGTATTCGTGAATTGACCATGAATGGTAAGATTATTATTGCAAATAATATGGAAGCGATTAGAATGTGGACAATTGTAGCATTCTACTATTTGGTTGTATGTACCATTCTCTCCAGAATTGCAAAAGCATTAGAAAGGAGAATGTCTTATGGCAAGTAAAATCAGTGTACAGGGATTACGAAAAACATTTGGCGATTTGGAAGTTTTAAAAGGAATGGATGTGGAAATTCAGGAAGGAGAGGTTGTTTGCCTGATTGGACCATCCGGTTCCGGTAAGAGTACGTTTCTTCGTTGTCTAAATCGTCTGGAAAAAACAACCGCAGGAAGGGTTATTGTAGATGGAAATGAAATCTCTGATAAAAAGATAAATATTAATAAAGTAAGAGAAAATATTGGAATGGTATTTCAGCATTTTAATTTATTTCCGAATTTAACAGTCTTAAAGAATATCATGCTGGCACCGGTAGAATTAAAGAAGATGGATAAAAAGCATGCAGAAGAAAAGGCAAGACAGCTTTTAGAACGTGTAGGACTTGCGGATAAAGCAGACGCTTATCCGATACAGCTATCCGGCGGTCAGAAACAACGTGTGGCAATCGCACGAAGTCTTGCAATGAATCCGGAGATTATGCTTTTTGATGAGCCAACTTCTGCATTAGACCCAGAGATGGTAGGCGAAGTTCTGGAAGTTATGAAGCAATTGGCCGCAGAAGGAATGACGATGGTGGTCGTTACACATGAGATGGGCTTTGCAAGAGAAGTATCCAACCGCGTTATCTTTATGGACGACGGTGTTATCGTAGAAGAAGGAAAACCCACAGAAATATTCAGCAATCCAAGAGAAGAAAGAACAAAGAACTTTTTAAATAAGGTATTATAGAAAAAGGGCATGGTTATTAAAATGACAAAGATTGATATTGTATCCGGTTTCTTAGGAGCCGGAAAGACGACTTTAATTAAAAAATTATTAGGTGAGGCATTGAAAGACACGAAGGTGGTACTGATTGAAAATGAATTTGGCGAAATCGGTATTGACGGTGGATTTTTAAAGGATGCAGGAATAGAAATAAAGGAGATGAATTCAGGCTGCATTTGTTGTTCCCTGGTAGGTGATTTTGGGACATCCTTACAGGAAGTCCTGAGTAAATATGCACCGGAAAGAATCCTAATTGAACCATCGGGTGTTGGTAAATTATCCGATGTTATGAAAGCAGTCGAGGGTGCTACGAAAAACAGCGAGGTGCAGTTAAACAGTGCTGTAGCAGTAGTAGATGCCAGCAAATGCAAAATGTATATCAAGAACTTTGGAGAGTTCTTTGTAAATCAAATTGAGCATGCAGGCACGATTATTCTGAGCAGAACCGATAAAATGACCGATGAAAAAATCAAAGTGTGTGTAGAGATGATTCGTGAACACAATGCACATGCAATGATTATTACAACACCGTGGACGCAACTGGAAGGCATGAAGATTCTGGAAAATATCGAAGGCGCAAAGGATTTGGAAGCAGAGCTGATGAAGCAGGTAGTAGCTGAGCATGAAGAACACGAGCATCATCATCACCATGAACATGGTGACGACTGCACCTGCGGCTGCCACGACCATGACGAGCATCACCATCATGAACACCATCATGCAGATGATGTATTTACGAGCTGGGGACTGGAAACACCCGCAACTTATACGAAGGAAGAAATTATAACTATTTTAGAGAAGATAGAAGATGATAAGGCTTATGGATTTGTGCTTCGTTCCAAGGGAATGGTACCTGCAGCAGATGGTACCTGGATTTACTTTGATTATGTACCAGGCGAAAGTGAAGTACGTACCGGACAGCCGGATGTAACCGGCAAAATCTGTGTAATTGGTTCAAAACTGCAGGAAGAACATTTGAAAACTTTGTTTCAGAAGTAAAGAAGGGCAAATACCATATGAAACCAGTATATATGATTAATGGATTTTTAGAGAGTGGAAAAACAGAGTTTATTGTATACACGATATCGCAGCCTTATTTTGCAACAAGAGGAGTTACTTTATTACTTGTATGTGAAGAAGGGGAGGTGGAATATGAGGAAAAACTCCTTCGTAAGACCAATACCATTATGGAAGTAATCGACAGGGAAGAGGATTTTGAACCAGCGCATCTGCTGGAACTTGATAAAAAGCATAAACCGGAAAGGATTATCGTAGAATATAATGGCATGTGGAACTATAAAAATATGAAACTGCCACGTAGTTGGACGATAGACCAGCAGATTACAACGATTGATGCATCTACATTTCCAAATTACTTCAATAATATGAAGAGCTTAGTGGCAGAGATGGTTCGTAAATCTGAGATGATCATCTTTAACCGCTGCGATAATGTGAAGGAAGAACTTTCTGGTTATAAGAGAAATATAAAGGCAATTAATCAACGGGCAGAGATTATTTTTGAAGATGCAGAAGGTGAAATAAACGAAACACTGGAAGAAGATCTGCCTTACGATATAAATACACCTGTTATTGAATTGAGAAATCCGGGATATGGCATTTGGTATTTAGATGCATTGGACCATTTAGAGAGATACGTAGGGAAAAAGGTGCAGTTCGTAGGAATGGTATTACAGCCAACGAACTTCCCAAAGGGCTATTTCGTACCAGGACGTATGGCAATGACCTGCTGCGCAGAGGATATGGCTTTTTTGGGATTTGCATGTAAATATGACGGTGCAGAACAATTAAAACCAAAGCAATGGGTAATGGTAATTGCTGAAGTGAAAAAAGAATACTTTGCAGACTATAATGGAGAAGGTCCGGTTCTGCATGCCATTTCAGTGGAACCTACAAAAGTACCAAAGGAAGAAGTTATCAGCTTTGTATAGCAATGAGTGATAGGGAGGAAGAAGGATGTATCCGTATAATATTATGCAATGGTTGTTCTTTTTCTATACATATTGTTTTGTAGGGTGGTGTTTTGAATCTGCCTATGTTTCGATTTGCAAACGAAAAGCAATAAACCGCGGCTTTATGCGTGGACCATTTTTACCAATCTATGGAAGTGGTGCCATCGTTATGCTGATTGTATCAGCGCCCTTTCGGGAGAATCTGTTGTTAACATATATTGCAGGAGTAATTGGAGCTACCTTGTTAGAGTATATCACAGGCTATTGTATGGAGTTATTATTTAAAGTTCGGTATTGGGATTATTCCAGCCAGAGATTTAACTATCAGGGTTATATATGCCTGAGTTCTTCTATTGCATGGGGATTTCTGACAATTTTAATGACAAGAGTTATCCATAGACCCATTGAACAGTTTGTATTGGGGATTCCGAGTGCCATACTAAGTATTGTAACCATTCTATTGACCATTGGGATTGCAGCTGATTTTGCGGTAGCATTTCGGACAGCCTTGGATTTGCGGGATGTTCTTATGCGTATGGAAAAGGGAAAAGAAGAATTATTACGCATGCAGAAGCGTTTGGATGTGATTCTTGCAGTAATAGATGACAGCAAAGAAGAAATTGCTGAAGGACTTGAGCAGAAAAAAGAAGTTCTTACACTTCGGACGGAAGAAGTGGCAAAAGGGATTGAAGATCGTTTTGCAAAATTGAAAAACGTTATTTATGAGAAGCCAAATAAATATTTAGAAAGTATGCGTGATGAAGTAGCAGAGTTACGTGGCAGATTTAGTTCCCATACGAATTCGGAGACCTCTAATATTTCCAAAGATTTCTTCAAGCGTAATCTGATTCAGGGAAATCCAACGATGCGTTCTACGAAGTATAATGCAATACTGGAAGAAATTAAACAGGAAATTGCAGAAAAATACAATCATAAAAAGAATAAATAATAAGTAAAAAATATATAAACAATTACAATAAACGGTAAAAATCTTTGTAATATTCGATATAAGGTGTTAAAATATTTATGAAGATTTATTGTTTATGTAATAGGAAATCGCTCCTGCCAGAGTAGTGTTAGGCAGAAAAAGCGGAGCTTTTTCCAATGCGAACTTGTTCGCTATTTTATGTAATAGGAAAATGCGTCTGCAAGAGTAGTGAGATACAGAATTTGCAAAGCAAATTCCAATGCGAATCTATGATTCGCTATTTTACAATATGATAGAATATGGAGGAAAAGAAAATGGCTGAGTTAAAAGGAAGCAAAACAGAAAAAAATCTGCAGGCAGCTTTTGCAGGAGAATCTGAAGCAAGAAATAAATATTCTTATTTTGCATCAAAGGCAAAAAAAGATGGTTATGTACAAATAGGTGCAATTTTTGAAGAAACTGCAAATAATGAAAAGGAACATGCAAAGCTTTGGTTTAAATTATTAAATGATGGAATTGGTTCTACCATAGAAAATCTGGAAGCTGCAGCAAACGGAGAAAACTACGAGTGGACAGATATGTATGCAACTTTTGCAAAGGAAGCAAGGGAAGAAGGCTTTGATACCATTGCGGACCTTTTTGAAGGGGTTGCAGCAATTGAAAAAGAGCATGAAGAAAGATATCGCAAGCTGTTAGCGAATATCAAAGGGGATTTGGTATTTTCAAAAGATGGAGAACAAGTATGGCAATGCAGTAACTGCGGTCATATCTGTGTTGGTACAAAAGCACCAGAAGTATGTCCGGTATGTAATCACCCACAGGCTTATTTCCAGGTAAAGGCTGAGAATTATTAGAAAATTGAATTGCATAGTATAAAAAGCTGACTATAAGGGCGATTTTCCACAATTTGTGCGAGAAATCGCCCTTTACACATATCTTCATATGAATTATAATAAATTCATATGCGTTTTTTAGGTATTGAAACTGAAAAAGAAATTGGATGGAAATAGAAGGACGTGGTTTAAAACGTGAAAAGAGCAGTAAAAAAAATAGTAGCTGCAATGCTGTTGTTGCTTGTGGTAAATAGTACTGGATGTGGAAGGCAGCCGAATGCAGCAGATACAACAGAGGCTATAGGTAAAGAGGATCCAATCTCAATTGTGACCACGATTTTTCCACCTTATGATTTTGCAAAAGAAATAGGGGGAAATAAAGTAGAGGTTACGATGTTGCTTTCGCCTGGAGTAGAGAGTCACTCCTATGAACCGACTCCACAGGATATTATTAAAATAAATGAAAGTGATTTATTTATCTATGTAGGAGGAGAATCCGATGCATGGGTAGAAGGTATCACAGATTCTCTGGATAAATCGGTTCGGACACTTACCCTGATGGATTGTGTAGAGGTGGTAGAGGAGGAACACGTAGAAGGTATGCAGGCTGAAGCAGAAAATGCGGAAACAGGGACGGAAGCAGAGGAACCTGAGTATGATGAGCACGTATGGACTTCACCCAGGAATGCAGAATTAATCGTACAGAAGATAGCTGAAGAATTATGTGTAATAGACACATCAAATGCAACTTCATATACAGAAAACGGGAAGCAGTATAATAACAAATTGGAAAAGCTTGATAAAGAATATCAGGAAGCTGTGGCACATGCGGCAAGGAAAGAACTTATCTTTGGGGACCGCTTTCCATTTCGCTACTTTGTGGATGCTTATGGGTTGACTTACTATGCTGCATTTCCAGGCTGTAGTTCGGAAACGGAACCAAGTGCGGCGACGATTGCTTTTCTGATTGATAAGGTAAAGCAGGATAATATCCCTGTAATCTTATATCTGGAGTTATCCAATCATAAGATAGCAGATGCAATCGCGGAGGCTACAGGTGTGCAGACAGCAATGCTTCATTCCTGCCATAATATTTCCAAGGATGAGGTGGAGCAGGGCGCTACCTATCTAAGCCTTATGCAGCAGAATCTGGAAGTCCTGAAAGGAGCATTACAATAATGCCATTAATGACATGTGAGGAAGTATCTTTCTCTTATGAAAACGAAACTGTGGTAAAGGAAGTTTCCTTCGCAATTCAAAAAGGAGATTATTTATGTATTATTGGGGAAAATGGAACCGGAAAAACCACACTTATGAAGGGACTTTTGGGATTGAAAAAACCCTCTGGCGGAAAGATATCCGTAGGAGAGGATTTTAAATCGACTGAAATTGGATATGTACCGCAGCAGACCATTGCACAGAAGGATTTTCCTGCTTCGGTCTATGAAGTGGTTTTATCCGGCTGCTTAAATCAAAGAGGGCTCCTGCCGGGATATAATAGGAAAAATAAAGAGCGGGCAAATAGCAATATGGAGCTTCTGGGAATCAGCCACCTTAGTAAAAAGTGCTATCGGAATCTGTCTGGAGGACAACAACAACGTGTATTGCTGGCACGTTCCCTGTGTGCAACGACGTCGCTGTTATTATTAGATGAACCGACTACAGGTCTGGACCCAGTGGCTACGGCAGAATTTTACAGTATTGTGGACAAATTAAATCAGGAGCATGGAATTACCATTGTGATGGTTTCCCATGCCATAAAAGAATCAATTGAACATGCAAAAAGTATTCTGCATTTGTCGCACCAAAGTTATTTTTTTGGCTCCGTAGAAGCATATCAGGGCAGTGCATTTGGAAAACGCTTTTTGGGAGGTAAAAATGATGATAGCCTTAATTAAGGAAATGTTTTCTTATCCATTTATGGTGCGTGCTTTAATTGTTGGTATCTTGGTTTCGGTATGTGCCTCCTTACTGGGAGTAAGTCTTGTTTTAAAGAGATATTCCATGATTGGAGACGGATTGTCCCATGTGGGATTCGGAGCATTGGCACTTGCGGTTGCTTTAAATATGTCCCCTCTAAAGGTAGCGATACCCATTGTCATTGTGGCAGCATTTATATTATTGCGTGTTACCGAAAACAGCAAGATACAGGGAGATGCTGCAATCGCCCTGATATCAACAGGTGCGCTTGCAGTAGGAGTGATGATTGTATCTTTTACGACGGGTATGAATATGGATGTATATAATTATATGTTTGGCAGTATATTAGCCATGAGTACAAGTGATGTTACATTGAGTATTGTAATATCCATGATTGTATTGGTGTTATATGTGTTTTTTTATACAAAGATCTTTGCAGTGACCTTTGATGAGACTTTTGCAAAAGCGACAGGCATCAATACCAATGGTTATCATGTACTGTTGGCAATTCTGACTGCAGTGATTATTGTGCTGGGCATGCGTATGATGGGAGCTTTGCTGATTTCCAGCCTGATTGTATTTCCAGCAATTACATCTATGCGTGTATGTCATACGTTCAAATCGGTAATTATCTGTTCCGTGATTATCTCAATTATAAGTTTTGTAACAGGTATTACCATGTCTTATCTTTATGCAACACCGACAGGAGCAAGTATTGTCGTAGTGGATATCATTTTATTTATTTTTTTTCAAATCTGTGGACTTATACAGAAAAAGAACGTATAATAAATAGGAATAAAGTACTATGTGCATATAATTAACTGATGTAATAGAAAGTGTGTAGCAATGAAATAAGTATAATCCATAAGGATGGGGGTCTTTTTATGGAAAACATGAAAAAAAAGAAGTGTAATATTGGGGTTATTATAGGAAATCTGGAGGCACCGCATGCATATGATTTGATGCGTGGGATAAGTCAGGCAGCAGAAGATTATGATGCAAATCTATTTGTATTTCCAGGGATGCATTCAAAATCATTTTATGATAAGAGCTTACTAGAGCACAGGGAGAAATTTGATTATCAGTTTAATACGGTATATGACTATGTATTAAAGGAACAAATAGATATACTGATTATTTCACTGGGTACGGTTATTGATTTTTTGGGTACGGATGATTATCAGGAGTTTCTTAATAAATTTAAAAAAATTCCTCAAATTATACTGGAGGATGTAATTGAAGACGAAACTTGTATTACGCTGGATAATCGGGTGGGACTATATGAGTGTATCAAGCATTTAATCGTAGACCATGGATATAAGAAGATAGCCTTTGTGTCGGGACGCAGGAATAATTATGATGCGAAAGAGCGTTTGGATGTATATTGTAAGATTATGAAGGAATACCATCTTCCAATTGAAGAAGGCATGATTGCCTATGGTGATTTTACGGAGTATTCAGACGAACAGGTAGCCAATATTTTAGAGAGGCATCCGGATACCGAGGCAATTTGTTTTGCAAGTGATATGATGACTCTGGGAGGATACCGAGAATGTAAAAAAAGAGGAAAGGTTGTCGGAAAAGATATTGCAATTACAGGCTTTGATGATAACCAGCAGGCAATTTCCAGTGATCCACCACTGACAACGGTACGAGTGCGTCCTTTTGTCCTGGGATATCATGCAGTAAATACAGCACTTGATAAATTTGCAGGGAAAAAAGTATTTGCACAGACCATGAAATCTACCCTGAGTATTCGAAACTCATGCGGATGCAAGGCAAACATGAGTAAGCAGATACAAATAGAATTTGCCGGTAAGAATAAAGAAGAATTAATAGAACAGCATACATCTTATATCTTAAATGAAATTACCAATCATCCGGATGGAAAGATCGTACAACATAGATTGGACTGTAAGATTCGTGAGCTGGTTACACTGCTCCTGGAGTCCTATTTGCAGGGGGAACCCCTCGGAAGG
>JAQUYA010000091.1 GCA_028692055.1 Lachnospiraceae bacterium
GGTCAATAGGACAGAAAAAAACGTGCAGTAAAATACAGCACGTTAGTATAACTATTATTTATAAGATGAGAATTTAATCAGCGGTAAAGTTACAGTAGGTTGGAATTATAATTTGCTGGCTGACACCCAAGGAGGTGGCTGTAGATTTTATTTGGGCACCCGAATGGTATTATATAACAAAAGCAGCCTACTTTTGATAGGCTGCTTTTTCCATAGTTGTCCTTTTGAAATCTTTGAATGACAGCTATGCTGTCATTATTCACACTGTTTCGCTTTTTATTAATTATCGTTTATTTGCGGTTCGCTGGTTCAATATGAACCGGTTTTCCTTTAATTTTAACATTTTTCATTGCAAGCAGTACATCATTTGCAACGTCCTTTGGTACTTCCACAAAGGTATAGTTATCAAACATATCGATACTTCCCACAAGATTGCCCTGAATACCGGATTCCCCTGCGATTGCTCCAAGAATATTACCCGGTGTACAGCGTTGTTTCTTGCCAATGTTGATGAAGAGTCTTACCATTCCAGCTTCTGCACCGGTATCGCCAAAGTCTGCATTGCTATTTCCACCATTTTGCGTACTGTCTGAAGATTCTTTTGCATTTAAGAAGGTTTTTAAGAAAGCTGCAGCAACGTCCATTGCTGTATAGTCTTCATCATTGATTTTCTTCTCTAAAATACTAATCATTTTACTTAAATCTTCTTCTTCGATAATCTGGTCAATATCCTTAAAGAGATTATCTACTCTAGTCTGTGTTACATCATTTAAAGATGGTACCGGAATTGCTTTAATTTTGGTCTTGCAATAACGTTGGATATCTTTTAATTTATATACTTCTTTTCCACGAATAAAGGAGAATGCAAGACCAGTTTTACCTGCTCTGCCTGTTCTTCCGATTCTATGAACGTAATATTCCTCATCCTGTGGTAAATCGTAGTTAAACACAATATCGACATCATCGACATCGATTCCTCTGGCTGCAACATCGGTTGCAATGAGAATCTCTGTTTTACCTTTACGAAAACTATCCATAACACGGTCACGCTGCTGCTGTTTCAAATCGCCGTGTAAGCCTTCTGCGAAATAGCCACGTCCTTGTAAATCAGATGCCAGTTCGTCTACCTTTTTCTTTGTATTACAGAATACAACGGATAACTTAGGATTATAAATATCGATTAATCTGGATAACACTTCTTCTTTATTACCCGGACGTACTTCCAGATAATACTGCTCAATATTAGATACTGTTAATTCTTTCTTTACCATACGGATAATTTCTGCATCTTTTTGGTATGTCTTTGCAATATCCATAATCTGTTGTGGCATCGTCGCAGAGAATAAAACAGTCTGTCTGTCTTCCGGGGTTTCCTTTAAGATTGTTTCGATATCTTCACGGAATCCCATGTTTAACATTTCATCTGCTTCATCTAATACTACGGTATGAATGGTGTTAAACTTAACCGTTTTTCTACGCATATGATCCATCACACGTCCAGGAGTACCAATAATAATCTGCACACCTGCTTTTAATGAGCGAATCTGTTTTTGAATATCCTGTCCACCATAAACTGGTAGAATCTTGATTTCATGTGTATACTTGCTTATTTTACGTACTTCTTCCGCAACCTGGATTGCCAATTCTCTTGTAGGACAAAGAATAATGGCTTGTGGTTTTTTGACAGATATGTCAATTTTCTCCAACACTGGAATAGCGAATGCTGCTGTCTTTCCAGTTCCCGTTTGCGCTTGACCTACGATATCTTTTCCTGCCAAAATTGCTGGTATTGCTTTTTCCTGAATAGGGCTTGCTTCTTCAAATCCCATATCCTTAATACCACGCATGATTTTACTACTTACTTCTAATTCATCAAATTTCAAATTTTCACCTGTTTCCTTTCAAAAAAACAACCTTTTAACTTTAGCATTTCTTTTTTTTAATGTCAATAGCTTTTGATTAAAATATATTTTTGGAGTTTAAATAGCTTCAAAATATGCTATACTGTTTCTATATGTATTAAGGTCTGAATGAACTGTTACCGCCACCCATTACCCGTAAATTTAATTTGAGGAATCCAACTTATGATTTTTAGCAGTATTACTTTCCTTTTTTATTTTTTACCAATTATGTTCTTTCTCTATTATATTGTTCCTTTCAAATACAAAAATATTATACTACTTCTGAGTAGTTTGTTTTTTTATGCCTGGGGTGAACCAAAATATGTATTATTACTCCTGTTTTCCGTCTGGATAAATTTTGTAATCGGAAAGCAGATACCCAAACACCGTTTTTTATTATATATATCTCTTTTCCTTAATATAGGTTTGCTTGTTCTGTTTAAGTATAGTACCATGCTTTTCCATGTCTATCAGACTTTTTCACATAGCACTCTTTCTTTTCCTGAGCTTGCATTACCACTTGGTATTTCTTTTTATACCTTTCAGATTATGTCATATATGATAGATGTATATCGAGGCACTTGTGCACCACAAAAAAGTTTTCTTCATTTTGCTACTTATGTGACTTTATTTCCACAACTCATTGCCGGACCCATCGTTCGCTATACAGATGTCCGGGAAGAACTTATTTCGCGAACTCCGGAATACGAGAAGGGCATTTATTTCTTTCTCATTGGTCTGTCTCAAAAGGTTCTACTAGCAAATAATATTGGACTTATATGGAAAGAGACTCTCTCATATCCTTTTTCATCTATTTCCACACCAACTGCCTGGTTGTCACTCCTTGCCTATGCCTTTCAAATCTATTTTGATTTCTGCGGCTATTCTAATATGGCAATTGGTCTTGGTCATGTGCTTGGATTTCACTTTCCGGTCAATTTCAATAAACCATATATGTCAAAATCTATTACTGAATTTTGGAGCCGCTGGCATATTTCATTAAGCAGCTGGTTCAAGGAATATGTATATATTCCATTGGGTGGAAACCGCAAAGGACTTCTGCGGCAACTGATAAATATACTTATTGTATGGTCTTTAACCGGTATTTGGCATGGTGCCAGCTTTAATTTTCTTTTGTGGGGATTATATTTTGCATTTTTGTTAGTTTTGGAAAAATTATTTTTAAAAGAATTTCTCGAAAAACTTCCACGTATTATGCAGCATTTATATGCACTTTTCACAATACTGACCGGATGGGTTCTTTTTGCTTTTGATTCCACTTCCGATTTGATTTCTTTTTACCACCGCCTTTTCCAGACCAATATTTCTTTTGATTCTCATTTTCTCTATCTTATAAGAAATAATTGGCTGATATTTATTCTATGTATTATAATATCTTCTAATTTAGTGGAAAATTTGATTGATCGAGTAGTGCACTTTTTTCATAATAAGGGTGGCTCCCGCTTTATGTCAAATGAGAACACCTTGATATTTTCAAGAAACCTGCTGCAGGCAGTGAAACACATACTTTTACTTTTGTGCTTTCTCCTATCCGTTGCTTATATTGTAGATGATAGTTATAATCCTTTTTTATACTTCAGATTTTAAATGAAAGGAGTCACGATTTTGAAGAAAAATTATTTTTTTATTTTTTTCTCTCTGTTTATTACCTGTTTTTTTGTTGCTGGTATTTTCGCCAAAGATCGCTCCTTTTCTGCTTATGAAAACCGTTATCTGGCTTCATATCCTTCTTTTTCAATTGCAGGCTGCATGGACGGTTCTTATATGGAAGCTATGGATACCTATTTGAATGACCAATTTGTGTTACGGGATTCCTGGATTCGGTTAAAAGCAAATACCGAAAAAGAACTGCTTGGTAGAAAGGTTATCAAAGATGTCTATCTGGCAGACAAGGATTATCTGATTAACCGCTATACCGAAGCAAATATTGACCGTGCTCTTGTCGCGCAGAATATTCTTTATCTGAATGAATTTCAAGAAAAATATGCTGCCGAGGTAATGCTGGTTCCTACCGCCGGTGAAATATTAACCAAATACCTGCCGTCGCCTGTTGATCAGCTTGATATACCATCGCTTTTATCCGATGCCCATACCACTATACCCGCTTTTGAGCTTTTAAAGGAACATGACACCGAGCCAGTCTATTATAAGACAGACCACCATTGGACTTTACTGGGTGCCTACTATCTCTATCAATCCTTCGTTCCCGATGCTTATCCCTATGCCGCTACAGATATTTGTACTGACTTTCAGGGAACCATCAGCAAAAAGCTGGGTGGAAGCAGAATTTTTGACAGCATGGCGCAATTTCAATCGCCTACCGGCAATCATTTTCAAGTAACCTATGACAATACTACTGTGACAGATTCCCTATATGCACCCGCCTATCTGGATACAACTGACCAATACTCCTATTATTTAGATGGCAATCATGCAATTACCAAAATCGAGAATCTTTCTCTTGCAGATACTGCTCCCTCTATCCTTATTGTTAAGGATTCCTTTGCAAATACTTTTGCAACTATGCTTTGTGAGAATTATAAGACCGTTTACCTCATTGATTTGCGCTACTATAATCAAAGCCTGGCTGATTTTATTGCTACAGAAAATATTCCAGAGGTTCTGTTCTTATACAATACTATGAATTTTATGCAAGATAAAAACCTGCTGAAATTACTCCGGTAATTTCGCAGGTTTTTTATAATGAATCTTACATATTACAATTCAGGTGCCAAAAGTATTCTTAAAAAAAAGTATCAATCGCTTTCTGTGCTATATCATTATTTTCTTCTGCCTTTTTTAGAATTGCTTCATCGCCTTGTTCTTCCACATCCATCGGTATCGTTCCAAGCATAACAAAGAATACATATCCCTCTTTTTCTATGATTCTGGAAGCTTGCACCTTTACTGCATTGGTTGGGTATTGTAGTGCATCATTTTTTAAATAATCCTGATATTTTGTAAGTGCGTCCACTACCTCCTGCTGTTTTCCATCCTTGCATTTCACAGCAATCAATGTATCAACATTGACAGAAATCATTGGAATCTGTGCATATGCTTCTTCATACATATCTTCCGTTATTCCATATGTGCTGCCAAGCATCTGTGCATCTACCTCTGCATCTGGAAGATAATCTTCCCCATACGCCTCTTTAACTGCATCCACTACAGCACTAAGCTCTACCGCCGGTTTTACCTCTTCTTTTTTACCACATGCAACTGACATAAATGTCATAATCCCTACTAATGTCATCAGTAATATTTTTTTCATACGCTATTCTGCCTCCTTCTTCGGCTGTTTCTAATTCTTATTTTAACTATAGTATATCTGATTTATTCATGATTAACAATCCAAACTATATTTAATTGTTATGTACACAAAGGGGACTCTAAAATGGATTCCATTAGCATCTTTAAAGATTCTATATGCAAAAAAATCCTTGCCCTTATGGCACAGTCAATGAGTTTCGTTCAGGTACTCTAGTATTCCCATATGTATTGCCCATGCAAGTCTCTCCTGGTATTCTTCTGTTACAAGCTTTTCCGCTTCTTCCCAGTTTGATAAGAATCCACACTCCACAATGATAATAGGAACCTTCGTCTTTTTTAATAAATAGTAGCTCGTATTCGCTTTTTGTGCCCTTGTATTTTCCTTATCTACGCGCTCAATCAATTGCTTCTGCATGATTTCTGATGCTCTTTTTCCTTCCTCCGAAGTTTCATAATAGAATACCTGCGCTCCATGTATTCCCTCCTGGTGGTAGCTGTTCTGATGAATACTGACTGTCAGCGCTGGTGTGCTTCCCTCTATAAGTTCCAGTCTTTTTTTCATATCCTGTACCTTTTTGTTGCTTGCACTCCTATCATATAACCCATCATTATCTTCTCGTGTCATTATGACGCATATGTCATTTTCTTCCAATAATGTTTTAACTCTTTTCGCAATACTGAGATTGATATCCTTTTCCTCTGCTTTATTTACACCTATTTTTCCAGGATCATCACCACCATGCCCTGCATCAATTACAATTATCTTATTTTGAACCTTTGGACTCTGGTTCATTACATATTCTGCTGTCGATTTTGACAGTAAAAACATAGATAGGATTAGCAATACGCCCATTGCTAATCCTATCCCTTTTGTTTCTACTTCAATCCTATTTTTATATTTGTCAATAAAGATATTTTTATATTTTCTTAGCCGCTCCCGTATCCCTCTTTTTTCTCTCATACAAGCTTCTTCCATATGCGTTTCATTTCTTATTCTATTCTATGAAAGGCACCTATATATAATGAATGAAAACAAATGAAATATACGGTGTATTGCCTGCCATGGTTCTATTTCATTGTATATGCTATTATAGTGTCCCATATATTTGCAGTTTCAAGTCCCAGCTTCCATTCTGCAACTCCTGCCAAATCATACTTTGCCATAATATTTAATTTCACATCTATCGATGCTGCATCTTCCAGCCATACCTGAACAAGAGAATCTCCATCTTGATATTCTCCATAATTCTGACAGGTTTCCTCATTCCAGACCGCTTCTACTCCATGCTGTGAGAGAAGTGCCTCTGCTGTTCCCATTCCAACACTTGTACCTTTTACCTCCGTACCGGTTGTCGTCCATACTCTGGTATAAAATGGAATCGCATTTATTACTTTATTGGAAGGTACCTCTGCAACAGTATTTTTAATGCCTTCCTCAACAAAGTCTATCGAAGCTACCGATCCAGCCTCGCCGCCACCGCCATAATGTTCATCATAGCCCATAATAATTACATAGTCTGCAACAATACCCTGTTCTTTCCTATTATAGTGAGCGGAATGTTCCTTCGGAACATAATTATCAACAGATAAGACAATTTTATTGGCTCTGCAGGCAATGGATAGTTCCCGCAGAAATTGAATATAGTTCTGTCCCGCTTCGACCTGAACCTGTTCAAAATCAACATTGATACCGTCAATATTGTATTGCATTACCTGATTCATTAATCCCTGAATCAAATATGCTCTTTTGGTTGCTGAGGAAAGCACTTCTTTCGTATCAACTGCATCATTGAAATTATCAATCAGTGCCCACACCTCTATACCCAGATTATGTGCTGTCATTACATAATCTGCTGATGCAATACTCGTAAAGTTTCCTTCATTATCACTTAAGGAAAACCATGTCGGAGATATAGTATTAATGCCTTTTGTCTTTGCCAGAGTTTCCTGCAAAGTACTGTTTGCCGTTACATTCGTAACCTGATGCCAGCCAAGATTAATCTTGTAATCTTTGGATATGCTTGTGTAGTCCGGTTCTGCAACATCCGTTACCGGTGTCTGTATTTCATCCCGCTCATTTGTAAGCCGTTTATTCTCTATATAGCCGATTACGCCATCTGCGGATTTTACCTTTGACCAATTCTCCAGCCTCTCAAGAACAATTACCTGCTCACCTGCATTGATATCTTCTAAAATTTCACTTTTTACACCGCCCTGGTAACGGATTGTTGTATTTTTTGCAATATCCGCTAACTGTCTGGTTCCCCATTCTGTGTATATCTGCATGCGATTTGGCTCCGTAAAAGCTTCGTATGAAAAA
Organism: Lachnospiraceae bacterium; assembly: GCA_028692055.1. Taxonomy (GTDB): domain Bacteria; phylum Bacillota; class Clostridia; order Lachnospirales; family Lachnospiraceae; genus SZUA-378. The sequence continues at coordinate 7,513 of JAQUYA010000091.1, forward strand.
TTGGTATATTTTTTCACATAATCGATTGCTACATAAAGCATATCTTCTTTATAAGTAGAAATAATATAATTTTCCTCACTTGGAACACCCGAAGTATTTACCGTACTTCCTTCAATCGGAGCACTGATAATATCCGTTGGTGTTGTATATATCAATAAATTCTCAACTTTATCTACATAAAACCTGTCATTAAAATAGGTTTGTACCGTATCAAAGTCCAGATAATAAGTTCCATTCCACAATTTTGCTTTTTGTTCTAAAAATTCGTTCTGTAATAAAATTGCTACATCTTCATTATTTGACACGCCAAAATACTCTGCCAAATCTGCTCTTTCCTTTGAATAACTGTATTTCTCAATTAATTTCATGCCTACACCTGCCGCTGCTACCACTAAGATAAGTAAAATTGCAACAAGTACCGGAATCATTTTTTTCTTCATCACAGCTACCTCCTGACCGTCCTAATTATAACAGACTATCAGTTTATCGTCATTATCATTTTTTTATTTTAAGATATCCTTAATATTATTTTGAAAACGAATATTTTACATAAAGGGGCTTCTTTCGTATTTTCGTTTCTTAATAAATGAAGTTCTTATCGTTATGGCTTAACAGAGCTCTCTTAATTTTATGCTTACACTCTTTCCAAAAGGATTCTGTGATATAATTGTATTATAAGATGCAAGGGTCAAAAGGTCATAATGCCGTCATGCTTGCATGAAAAGGCATTTGAACTTGGGACCCGCTAAACATGAGCAAGTAGCAATTTACGCATTAAATTAGCGTATTGCGAATGTTTTAGGATTACGAGAGTTGCAAAGCAACGGAGTAATCCGTATGCATCAGTTAGGGGTAAAAATACTTTTGACCCTAACATCATTATAAATACTAGTGCTTCGCATAATAAATAAGAGTGATAATGACGATATTCTAAATAGCTGATTACAGAAGTGTCCGGACATGTATCCACTAACAACAGGCATATTTTTTTAAACTATATCTGTCGAAATGAAATAAAATTTGGTTCTTTGAATTGTTTTGAATTTTATTATGGATTATTTTGTTTCAGCGAATCAATAAACACGCTCGCTTATAAGACAATTCCCTATTACTCTTTTGCTAAAAGGGAATGAGATTGGGTACACTAAGGTTACCCATAAATTTGCTTTTTACACTCATACAAGTAACTTGTATGGTTAGAGTTGTCCGTGCCTCCTATCTGATACTGATTATCCGGAAACACCTCGTAAATGGAAGTATACATGAATTACCATATCTTGGCAAGTAGATTATAAATTTTTTATTATTTTTTCGATTCTATCACCTTTGACTATTGACTTAATAAACTATAAATTATATAGTTCTTATAATGATTTCGCATAACTAATTTATAGGCGACTACAGGTCGCAGAGAGGAGCTGCCATGAAAATTGAAAAAGTGAATGAACATCAAATCCGTTGCACGCTTACCAAAGCAGATTTGGCAGACCGTGAATTAAAAATTAGTGAACTAGCCTACGGAACAGAAAAGGCAAAAAATCTTTTCCGTGATATGATGCAGCAGGCATCTTTTGAATTTGGTTTTGAAGCAGAAGATATTCCGCTTATGATAGAAGCCATTCCCCTTAATTCAGAATGTATTGTTCTGATTATTACAAAGGTTGAGGATCCAGAAGAGCTGGATACCCGCTTTTCAAAATTTGCACCATCGGTACATGATACCGAGGAAGATTCTGAAGAAGTTATTAGCAGCCTTTCAGAGGGGGCTGATGACGTGTTGGATTTATTTAAGAGGATTCATGAAAGTAACTTTACCGATGTTTCTGAAGATAACACTAATTCTGAAGAACCAGCCTCTTTGAAGCGGAAAAAATTATCTACTGAAACTTTTGCTCCTGAAAAGGTACTTGTAAACTTGACCAAAATTTATTCTTTTGATTCTATTGCTACGGTAACACGATTGGCACATGTTCTAAAAGACTTCTATCATGGAACGAACTCTTTATTCAAAAATATGAATGCTCAAAACTATGTGCTATCAATTTCCAAAAGTGAACATACCCCGGAAGAATTTAATAAAATGTGTAATATCATTTCGGAATATGGTCATCCTGAGAAATACACAAATGCGACTGAAGCCTATCTGGAAGAACATTGTGAACTTATGGTAAAAGATGCTGCACTTCAATCTCTTGCACTTATTTAATACAAAATAGATATCCTTACAATTTGTTACACATAAAAGCCGTCGATAAATAATCGACGGCTTTTATGAATAATAGAATCTGTATACTGTATAGCTGCATTGTGTCTTCTACATTTTGCAGATTACAGTGCCTTAATTTTTGCCATTAAGTCATTAATATCCATTCCATGAACCATTGCTGCTTCCTCTAGGGATTCTCCCTGTGCGGATGGGCATCCAAGGCAATGCATTCCGGCTTCCATTAAAATTGGAGCTACATCTGCATTTGTTCTAAGAATTTCACCAATTGTCATATCCTTTGTTATTTCTGCCATTTATTTTTCCTCCTAAATCAGTTCTCTTTTTTCAAGTAACGATTCTCATATTATAGAACTTTTCCTTCAAACTTGCAACTTATACATACCTTTCAGATGCGAAAGGTAAACTTTCTTTTAATCTACCAATTTTAAAAAAATCAATTTTTTCTTTCTTATCCACATTTTCTTTGAAATACCTGTAGTTATGCACTTCACATTAGTTCAAGCATCCAATTTC
>JAQUYA010000092.1 GCA_028692055.1 Lachnospiraceae bacterium
ATGAGTGATATAGTCGTCCCTTTCTATGTACTTTATTACAATTTGAACTGCAGCTGACCCGGTCTGTAGCAAAGACCCCAGTTACCCCAGCTGAAAACACGCCAAAATAGTTAAAATTTAAATGAAAATATTGCGTAAAATATAATATAAATATATAATAAAAATATAAATGATTGAAAGGAGCTGTCAGTATGAATATGTCATTATTAGATTATACAGAAAGACTTGTTCCAATATCGGATTTTAGTCAGGGAAAGGCAGGCAAAATTTTCAGTGATGTTGCAGAAAATAATAAAGAGTACATTGTGCTAAAGAATAACCAGCCAACAGCAGTTTTGGTTTCTATTAAAGAGTATGAAGATATACAACGTAAAATTGCAAAGCTGGAACGATTAATGGAATATGTTGAGAATATCCGATTACTTAAGCTTTCAGAAGATAGAAAAAATAGTAAAACAGTACCATTTGCAAACTTAGTTGCAGAAGATGAGTTTTCTATGGATGAAATTGAGAAACTTTCAGAAAGTGTAGAATTGGATTAATGAATTGGAATGTACGTTTGACAGAGGAAGCGGTTAGAGAGTACAGACATTTGGATGGTGCAATTAGAAAACAGATTTTGGCAGGAATATATAAGGTTTCAAAGGCACCCTTTCCTAGTCCAAATGGTTATGGTAAGCCTTTAGGCCATAAAGGTGGCAATAATCTGACCGGGTTTTTTAAAATCAAGTATCAAGGAATTGGGATACGCATTGTATATACCTTAGTACTGGAATCGACAACCATGAATATTGTAGTTATTTCAGAAAGAGATGATAATTATTGCTATAATCTTGCCTTTGATTTGTATAAAAAGTATGGTGATAAGATATTTAGGGATGAATTTATAGAACTGCAATAAATGGTGTTCTGAGTAAAAATTAGGATATTGCAACTGAAAATTGCGACAGCTTGGTCTTGGCTACAGACTGGGTCAACTGCAGTTTAGTGATTGAAAAATAGCAGCAAAATAACAGTATAGGCGAATATCTCTTACTCCAGGCTCGCTTTCGCTACGGGAAAAGAGTAGCGGCACGTAGGTTTGCAAAATACGCAAACCAAGTGCCGACACTTTTCCAGTGCCTGTTCGTAAGAATATTCGCCTATACTTTACTTTGTAGCAAGTTTTCAATACCCTAACCTGCGGTTTGCCCCAGCCTGACGCAAAAGTTTAATTTACTACAATCTGTAGTTGGCCCGTTCTGTAGCCAAAGGCCAAGCTATCGCAATTATTCACTTGTCGTAACTGGGGGCGCACCACCGGGCACCATAAACTGCAGATTGAAGGAAATACAGATTGCCGTAAAACGAGGTTCAGCCGTGTATCGTATGCGAACAAGCACTGTAAACACGTCTGTACTTGGTTCGCGTCTTGTGCGAACCTACGTACAGCTACGTGTTTACCGTAGTGAAAACGGGCTTGTGAGCATATGATACACGGCTGAACCGTCACTTTACATCAATCTTTATTCCTTTAAACTACAGTTTATCTTTTTTGCTTATAAGGATAGGTTCATAGCCCAATATGCTGTATAATAAATCCGTGTAAAACATTTGAACGATAAAATTTTGTTTTCGGACAAATGATTTTAATGCGGAGGACAATGGCATGCTTAGATATGTACATACAAATATCATTGCGAGAGATGCGGCAAAGCTGGTTGAATTTTATAAGAAGGTATTTGATTGTAAAAGTATTGGAGAGACCCGGGATCTTAGTGGAGAGTGGCTGGATCAGATGACCGGTGTGAAAAATTCTCATATTACAGGGGAGCATATTTGTCTGCCGGGATATGGAGAGGATCATCCGACCCTGGAGATTTTTTCTTATGACATGGTGGAGGGAGATATACCACACACGAACAAAATAGGAATCGCGCATCTGGCATTCGAAACAGATGATGTGGAAGACAAATTAAAGGAATTGCTGGTAGCAGGCGGCTCTCAATACGGGGAACTGGTAAAGACTACTTATGAGGATGGCAGAAATGCAGTATTTGTCTATGCTGCTGACCCGGAAGGGAATATTATCGAGATCCAGAGCTGGTCTTAGGAAAAGAGGAAATGTAAAATGGAAGAACGACCAGCGTTTAAAGAGATAAAATCCTATGAGCAATTCAGCCAATATTACTGGTATCGGGAAGAATTAAAGGCAATCTGTAAAGAACTTGGTATTGATGATTCAGGCATGAAGAAAGAGCTGAACCATGTTATAGCGGAATACTTTAAGGGTAACTTAATCAGAAAAAAGAAAAAATCTGTACAGGAAAAAATTGCAACAGAGAACCTGACTTTGGATACCGGGTTATTAGCTTGTGGTTTTTGCTTTAATCAAAGATTTAGAGAATTTTTTGCCGAGCAGACGAGCGTTAAACATTTCAAATTTAATACGGATATGGTTGCCACGGTAAAGAAGGTAAAAGAAGATGGCGATATGTCGGTTACATTGGGTGATCTGCTGGATATTTATGAAGGGAAAAAGGCATATGCTACCTATGATAAATCTTCATGCCAGTGGAATCAGTTTTTAAAGGATTTTTGTGCTGATGAGGAGAATGCCTGCTATCCAAATAAATTAAGGGCAGCGGCTGAACTTTGGGGAAAGGTAAGAAAATCAACAAAAGAGAAAGTATATACAAGGCAACTAAAAGAAGAATTTAAAAATACTATATAATAAGGTGTTAAGGAGCGGGGACTATGGTGGTTAGGAGAATCAGGGATACAGATATAGCGGAACTGGCAAAGGTAATTAAAGAGACACTTATTGTCAGCAACGGACCGGACTATCCGGAATCCGAGATACAGGAATTGATCGATTTTTATGCACCGGAAAACATCAGGGAAAGTATCAAAACGATACATTTGTATGTGGTCTGCGATGGAGAACGAATAGTAGGCTGCGGTGGTATTGAAAATATGCCGGACCGTAAGAGCGAGAGTATCTTAGTGACGATATTTGTTTTACCGGAGTACCAGGGGAAGGGTATTGGAAAGCAAATCATTGAGACACTGGAGCAAGATGATATTTTTCTTCAATCTGAAAGGGTTGAAATTCACTCATCTATAACTGCCAGGCTGTTTTATGAGAAAATGGGGTATGCCTATGAGAATGGAATTACTACACCAAATGAAGAGGGGTGTATTCATTTTGAGAAGTGCAGATCTTTGGGAGATAGAAAATGAATGAACTGGAAAAATGTATGGCAGGAGAATGGTATAACTGTCATGATGAAATATTTTTAGAGTACAAAAATAACGCGAGAAATCTTCTGGCTGAATACAATGCACTGCATTATGACCAAAAGGCAGAGAAAACAGAGATACTGAAAAAACTGTTCGGCGGAATGGAGGAAAATGTTTCTGTGGGACTTCCGTTTATCTGCGATTATGGTAAAAACATTTACCTGGGGACCAATGTTTCCGTGAATATGAATTGTACTTTTGTAGACTGTAATAAAATTGAAATTGGAAATAATGTACTGATTGCATCTAATGTACAGATTTATACAGCAACTCATCCGGTAGAACTTGCGGACAGATTGACACCGAATTGGGATCCAAAGAGTGGAGAGTATTTTTGCAGAACCTATGCCAAGCCGGTGAAAATAGGAAATGGCTGCTGGATTGGTGGAGGTGTCATTATTTTACCCGGGGTGACAATCGGAGATGGAACGGTAATAGGTGCCGGCAGTGTTGTGACAAAGGATATTCCGGCTAATTGTGTCGCAGTGGGAAATCCCTGTCGGGTAATGCATCAAATTAACGAAACACAGGATAAACTCTAAAAAATGAAAAGAAAAAATAAAAAGAAAAACGAAAGAGAAACAAGAAAATGAGAATACAAGTAAGTCGAGTAACTATGAGTATAATGACCCTGCTGTTTTTTAACTTTATATGGTTTTTCATATGGACCGGAGCTTTGAGCATGGGCAAAGCAGACATTGCAATGGCAGAAACTGTGGAAGATTGGATTGTCATAAAAAATGTAACGATAGATGACGTTGATTTTGAATATGATGGTTTGGTTTCCAACGGTGATGAGGCACCAAAATATCGGTTCGAGATGAACAGGATACTGCATTATACTTTTAAGGGACAGAAATATGATGTGGAAAATTCCATTGACTACTATTCAAGTGATAGCGATTATACTGTAGAATTACGAAGTAATTATAAAGATGATTTTACTTATAAGATTGATCCGAAGAATCCGACCAGTATTTATATGGTACGCGGCGTTTTAACACCTAAAGCTATGGGAGGTATCATAATACGTGTGGCAAAAGGTGCAATGGTACTGGGTGTTCTAATTGATGTTATTTTGCTGCTGAAATGTTTTATGCCTTATAAGAAAAAAAGAAGATAAAGGACGTGTAATAAACTATGTACGACACAAGAGAACCCTTTCACTATACCGGAAAAGAGCATTTAAGGAGATTTTACGAAAGCTGTATAGCTCATGAAAAGGAACACAATGCTGCAAGACGCTTAAATCGGTGTGTAATGCCGGTGGGACTTTTAATAGCTGCACTGATGATTATTTTAGGAATTTTCAGTTATTCCAGATTAACTACAATTGGTGTTTTCATAATCTTTGCCACCATAATTGTCAAAATTATGGTTATGAAAAAGAAGGTTACTTATGACATGGATGGAATACGATAAGATGAATTAGAGAAGTATTTTGAGGAAACATTAAAAAACAGTTTCTTGGGCTTTCACGGCACATCATATTGTCTGAGCGGAGATGATTATTATCGGGAACAAAAGCTGAAACAAAAAGATGCATGGCATATGCCAACATTTATTGGCGGGCTGATATTGTTTGCGGTGATATTTGTTTTCTTTAGCTTTGGCCCTAAGTGGGGATGGCCTACAGAGAAAGCGGGATGGTATCTGGGGTTGATAATTTCGTCTGTTGTAGCGGTAGGCAGTTTGTTATTTTTATTACAACCGATTATTTCCATATTTACCAGACCTATTAAAGTGAAGGCTGTTTGCGTGGAAGTTGCAGGATACAGGGCTGACAGTTCAAGTTCAAATTCAAATGGGGCTGAAAGAGCAGTTTATTTTGCAACGATTCAAGATAAGGATTATATCTTTTTTGATGATACGAAAAACAATCTGAATGGGAATGATGTTGGCGATGTGATCCGCATCAGAGCAAGCGAGAAAGATCCCTATAATGTGCTTCTCGGTTTTTCACTGGGAAAATTTGCATATGGAATGCTGTTTTTTACACCATTCTTTTTTGCAATGTGTGCGATCATAATATCTATGGTTACAGCTGGTTGACATAAGTTTGAATCGAATCATAAGAAATGAGGAAGAAAGTATCAAATTGCGAAAATTCATTGATTTGAAACAGCATTCAGCACTGGAAAAAGAATGCCTGAAATTGGAAAAGGAAGAAGCCAGGAGAAGAACACAGGCCTTTCGTAAATCCAATACTGATGTAAAAGATAAGATTGAGGAAAAGATACCGCCTAAAGTATATGAAACCTTGCAGAAAGCATTTGCCAAGTCCTTTGAAATTGTCTTTGAAAAGGGTGTGGGTATCATTGAAAAGACCTATGACAAAGAGGAACTTCTGAAAAATTATGAAATTGATCATTTTGCCATTCAGAAAAAGGGAAGCCGTAAGGAATTTAAAACACTTCATAGCCATGCAAAAGTAAGTGGTCGTGTGAATATGCTGTTATCTACGGTGGAAGGTACACTTCTGGGTATCCTGGGAATCGGTATGCCGGATATCGTATTGTTTACAGGGATGTTATTAAAGGGTGCTTATGAAACAGCACTGCACTATGGATATGATTATGATTCGGATGCAGAGAGATACCTGATCCTACTCTTGCTGGAGGGGGCGCTTGCCAAGGAAGATACCTATGTGGAAATGGAAAAAGGAATTAACAAAATACTTGCAAATGGTTCCCTTTCAACGCCAACGAAGGATATTTTACAGGAACAGATTGTACAGACATCAAATGCCATGGCAGCAGACATGCTGGTAATGAAATTTGTTCAGGGACTGCCATTGGTTGGTCTTGTCGGAGGCATTACAAATCCGATATATTATAATAAAATCATTGGATATATACAGTTAAAATACCGGAAGCGTTATTTGCTGGATCAGAGGAAATAATAGATGAAAAGCGTTAGTTAATTTGCATTGCTTGTGGCAATGGCAGGACATATGGTACGAAGCTAGTATCAAATGTAAGGAGGAACAAAATATGTTCAGTCAGAATCTGTATATCTTAAGAAAACAAAAAGGAATGTCACAGGAAACCCTGGCGCAGCAGTTAAATGTGGTACGACAGACCATATCCAAATGGGAAAAAGGATTGTCCGTCCCGGATGCGGAAATGCTTACCAGGATCTCTGATTTATTTGAAGTACCGGTAAATGAACTGTTGGGGACAAAGCTGGAAGCCGATAAAGATATTAACGAGATAGCTGCGCAACTTGCTTTATTAAATGAACAGCTTGCGGGCAGAAGCAGACGTAACAAGCGGATATGGAAAACGATTTTCATTGTATTGGGAATCGTCTTAGCAATTTGTTTCAGTGTTTCGATTTTGTCATTTATTTTACTGACAAACAGGACGTCCAACACTGTTACGCAAACAACCAGAATGGTTTGTACCTTGGAGGAAGAGGAATATATATACGAAATAACCTATGATGAACAGTATCAGGTAATAGAAGCAGGTGGCAATGCTTTTATCGCAGACCATGTAAATACCGAGCAGTACAGCGATGCCAATATACTGATGGCACAGATTGAAAATTTTTTCTGGGAACAGGGCGGAACCTGTGAGAGAATAGAAGTTGAATAGCGAAGGGAGAAAAGATGGATTATAGCAGCAGTTTTAGTGTAATAGGGGGAGCAGATGGCCCGACTTCTGTATTTTTAGCCGGAAAAATAGTTGTGCCGGGTATGGGTTGGATCAATATATGGGGACTGGTACTGGTCATTTTACTCTTGATACCCAATGTTATTTAAGCCATAAAATTTAAAGGCAAAGAAAATAAATGCACGAATCGGTTTGTAAATGTAATGGAACAGATTGGAAGATTTGGTTCTATATTTCTAATGATATTTAATATTGGAATAGCAGAGTTTGGTTTTTCTTCTGCCTTGGCATTCTTTGCCTATGGTTTTGGAAATATCCTCCTGCTGATTTTATACTGGATCACATGGATGCTGTATTTTGTCAAGCAAAGTACATGGAAAGGTATGGCCTTGGCGATTTTGCCGACGCTGATGTTTTTATTAAGAGGTATAGCTCTGGGACATGTGCTTCTGATTATCACAGCGGTTGTATTTGGAGTTTCACATTGCTTTATTACATATAAAAATGTGAAATAATTGTAATGGCTTAGGTGGCAGATATGCGAAAGAATCCTTATCTGAAATGACATTAGAAGAACTATGGGAACTGTTCCCGATTACTCTTACAAGGCATGAAGCTTATTGGAGTGATTGGTACCGGGAAGAAGAACAAAGGAGAAGCTTGCTATGATAATTGAAGGAAATCAAAAAGAGTTAGATGCAATGGAGCAGTTTCATAAGGGAAACAGGCAGGAAGGTTTGAAATTACAGGAAGAATTCGCAAGTGAATTTCGAGAGCAATTCAAAGATGCTGACCACTGTCCCTGTAAAAAAGCCTGCAGATATCATGGTAATTGTAAGGAGTGTGTGGCAATCCACAGAGCACATCAGGAACATGTGCCAAACTGCATGAGGCCAATGATCAATAAAAAAATAAAAATTTTATCAGAATTAACAGAACATACAATTGCAAATGAAATTGAGGCACCACATGAGATATTGCGAAAAGAAAGTTAGTATTGTTTTTGGGATATTGGTAGTGCTGGGTCTGGTGTCCTTTTGCTTAACGGGGTGTTCATTTATTCATGTGGAGCTTACAAATCAAGATGAAACAATTGAGCAGTCGTCAGAGGAAGCGGAATCAAAAGACGAAATTGATCAGAAAATCATGGATACCATGAGCGCATATGGTATTATAGGAGCGAATGATGCTTATCTTAATTATACATATTCTGTAGGAATATTTGGTGCAGAGGGGGATAAGAAATATATTTACAAACAGCGTGCGCGTAAATATTATTTCGTTGAGATAACCCGCATGATGTATGACAGCGAAGTAGAACGTGGAGGTCATCAGTTTGATGCCAATGAAGTGTTCTATTCCATATCCGTGGAGTCATGCCGATATAATGCAAAAGCGGAATATTCTTCAGAATACATTAGCTATTATTATCATAATCCAAGGTACTATCTGGCAATTGTTCAAGAGGATGGAACTTATAAAATTATAGAAAATAATATATAAAGGAAGCCAGGTGGATAGACAATCCCAGGGACTGCAGGGGTAAGTTGAGGAATAGATCATCTCTGGAAAGGCGAAGCATATGAATTTACAGGTTTCAGGTGTAACGGGAAAAGAAGATAAGAAAGTTTATCTGAATTTCGATGATGGGGATAAGGCAGCGGAGATCAGACTGCCTGATTGCAGCATTTTATCGAATAAAGGTTTTAACCAGGAAGAGTTAAAGCAGTTGAAGGATTACGCAGAAGTTAACCAGAAAGAATTGTGGGAACAGGCAAAGCTTGTGGATCCCATGAAGGCTTTTCTGGGATGAAAATCATCATTTCACCGGCTAAGAAAATGAATATAGATCAGGAAACCTATCCGGTTCAGGCACTTCCGAAGTTTCTGTCTGAAACAGAGAAAATTTTGGAATGGATGAAGCAGTTGTCTTATGATGAAGCAAAGCAATTATGGAACTGTAATGATAAGCTGGTGAACCTGAATTTCAGGCGGGTTCAGGAGATGGAGTTAGAGAGAAATCTGACACCGGCAATTTGTTCCTATGAGGGCATACAATATCAATATATGGCACCTTTGGTATTTACACAAAAGGCACTATCCTATGTACAAGAGCATCTGCGGATCATATCAGGATTTTATGGCTTGCTTCGTCCTCTAGATGGTGTCGTACCGTATCGATTGGAGATGCAGGCGAAACTCGAGAACTTTACAGGTGGCAAAGACTTATATCAGTTCTGGGGAGACAAGCTTTATCGTAATGTTGTGTTACAGGATAGGATTATTCTAAATTTAGCATCCAAGGAATATTCCAGGTGTATAGAGAATTACCTGGAGAATGATGTTCACTTTGTAACCTGTGTTTTTGGAGAAAAGCAAAAGGATAAAATAGTGCAAAAAGGAACACTGGCTAAGATGGCACGTGGAGAAATGGTGCGATTTCTGGCAGAAAATGAAGTTGAGGATTTGAAAACAGTGAAATCCTTCAGGGGATTAGATTATTTCTATAGCGAGGCTGATTCTACCGAATGGGAATATGTTTTCCTGAAAAAGGCGGTAAGCAGACAAGAGAAGCACTGAAGAGAGAGGCGCTGAAAATGGGAAGAAAATCGGTTGCTTTGCTAATCGTATTACTGTTACAACTAAGCATAGTATCATGCGGGAAAAGTACAGAGTACTTAACTACAGGTTCTCAAGAAGCAGAAACAATTGAGTCAATGCAAACAACAGAAGAAATACATGCAACAGAAGAAATGCAAACAACAGACGAAACACTAACAGCAGAAAGTATGCTGAGTGCAGAACCGGAAACTATTTCATATTCCCATGGGGAGTTGTATCTGTCTATTGATATTCCGGAGGGATGGGAGTATGAGATCAAGCCGGTTGAATCACAGAAGGAAACTGGTAGAAATGTGTTCTGTGGAATTGATTTCTGGTCTGTTGATTTCCCGGAGGATATTTTTGAACTGGGCTACTATGCTCCATTTGGTATGTGTGGAACAGGTGTGGAAATTACGGAGTTTACGTTGGAGAATGGTATAACCGGATTTCGCTATACAGAAAGCAATTTGGTAAATAGTCAAGAAGTATTTTGATTTATTTTTCATACAGAAGGGTAACTTTAATAGACCTACGGCTTTCATAACAAAAAACGTAGATTAGGAATGCGATATGGATTACCTAC
>JAQUYA010000093.1 GCA_028692055.1 Lachnospiraceae bacterium
AGACATATCCAAAGCTTTCAATGTTTCTTGAACGAGGCTGTTTCTTTTCTTTGTCCCAGTAAGTCTCGTACATTTGTAAATAGATTCCTTTTTTCTTTTTATCCTGCCGTAAATAGTATGCCATATGCCCCTCCTTACAGAGTACTATGTAGTACTATTATTATACAACATAATAAAAATTTTTTCAATAAAAAATGCCCTAAAAGGGCATTAAATTTCCTTGAAAAATCAAGCTATTTCGTACATTTGAATCTTAGAAGCATATGGGGATGAACGGAAACTTCGGAACTTTCATAGTACTACGTCGGAAGACGGGTACGTCGGAAGACGGGAAAAGCAGCAGGATATAAAATAGTAGAAACTGTGCCAAAATATGGGAATAGGATAAGAACTATTATGTGCAAGCAGGTAAAGATATGCTCTCACATAAAGGCAAAATAATGGGGCATAGATATGCACTAAAACGCATAAATTCATATAGAATTTAATAAAATTAGCTATTTTATCACGTTATCGCTTGACAATAACGCACTAGAATAGTAATCTAACCAATAACGAAGATGTTAATTTGAGAAAAGCATCTTCGTTATATTGATTTTTAATCAAAAAGGAGGATTTATTATGAAAAAAGCACTTAGTTTTATACTTGCTCTTTCTATGGTTGTAAGTCTTACCGCATGTGGTAATGCAGCAACATCAGATTCAGCAGCAGAAGGAACAGAAGCAGCAGCTACAACCGAAGCAGCAGATGGCACCACATTTAAAATCGGTGGAATCGGACCTGTAACCGGTGGCGCAGCAGTATATGGTTTAGCAGTTAAAAATGGCGCACAGATTGCAATTGATGAAATTAATGCAGCAGGTGGTGTAAACGGCGCACAATTAGAGTTTAATTTCCAGGATGACGAACATGACGCTGAGAAATCAGTAAATGCTTACAACACATTAAAAGACTGGAATATGCAGATGCTTATGGGTACCGTTACATCTACCCCATGTATTGCAGTCGCACAGGAAAGTAACAACGACCAGATTTTCCAATTAACACCTTCTGGTTCATCGGTACCATGTGTACAATATGACAACGCATTCCGTATCTGTTTCTCAGACCCTAACCAGGGATTAAAATCAGCACAGTACATCGGAGAAAATGGATTGGCAAGTAAAGTAGCTGTTATCTATGACAGTTCAGATGTATATTCTTCTGGGATCTATGAGAAATTCGTAGAAGAATCTAAGAATCAAAACATTGAAGTCGTAGCAGCAGAAGCATTTACAGCAGACAGCAAAACAGATTTCACAGTACAACTTCAAAAAGCAAAAGATGCAGGTGCAGAATTAGTATTCTTACCTATTTACTATTCAGAAGCAGCTTTAATCCTTGCACAGGCAAATACCATGGGATTTGCACCACAGTTCTTCGGTTGTGATGGTTTAGATGGTATCTTAACTGTTGAAAACTTTGATACAAAGCTTGCAGAAAATGTTATGTTATTAACACCTTTCGCAGCAGATGCAACAGATGATTTAACTAAGAAATTTGTAGAAACCTACAAGTCAAAGTTCAACGAAACACCAAATCAGTTTGCAGCAGATGCATATGATGCAATTTACACAATTAAAGCAGCACTTGAAGAAGCAAAGGCAACACCAGATATGAATGCGCAGGATCTTTGTGAAGTATTAAAAACAGCAATGACTACCATTACCATTGATGGATTAACAGGTGAGGGTATGAGCTGGACAGCAGATGGAGAAGTTAATAAAGCTCCAAAGGCAGTTAAAATTGTAAATGGTGTTTACACAGCAATGTAATTTATATTTATAGGTAAATAGAGATACCCAAAAGAGGGCTGTATGATGCAGCTCTCTTTTTTTGTGAGTGTTTCTTATTCATTATAGTAGAAATACTTGTCAAAAATTAAAAATATGGTTATTATAGTATTTATTGAAGCTTAAAGTGGATAACTATTTTAATTTTCCATGAAAGTTAAAAAGAATTAAAAGATAGAAAGTAAAGAGGTGTTGATATGAGTTTCATATCGTATTTAATCAACGGTATAAGTTTGGGTAGCATCTATGCACTAATCGCATTAGGCTATACGATGGTTTACGGTATTGCAAAAATGTTGAATTTTGCACATGGCGATATTATTATGATTGGCGGCTTTACGTTGTTCGTCGTGATGAATACACTAGGACTACCACCACTTGTGGCAGTCTTAATTGCGATTGCTATCTGTACCGCACTTGGTGTTATAATTGAAAAAGTAGCGTACAAACCTTTGAGACAGGCTTCCCCATTGGCGGTATTAATTACCGCAATTGGTGTCAGCTATTTATTACAAAATGTTGCTTTGTTAATTTTTGGTGCAAATACGAAATTATTTACCTCTGTAGTTACTGTCCCAGCGATTTCCCTAGCAGAAGGACAGATAAATATATCCGGTGAAACTACCGTCACAATTATTGCTTCTATTATCATTATGATTGGATTAATGCTTTTTATCAAAAAATCAAAAGCCGGACAGGCAATGCTGGCAGTTTCCGAGGACAAAGGTGCAGCAGAACTTATGGGTATTAATGTAAATGCAACGATTACACTTACCTTTGCCATAGGCTCCGCATTAGCAGCTATTGCAGGTGCCCTGTTATGTTCCGCTTATCCAACACTGACTCCATACACTGGAGCGATGCCAGGTATTAAAGCCTTCGTAGCAGCAGTATTTGGTGGAATCGGTTCTATTCCGGGAGCTTTCATCGGTGGTATCCTGTTAGGCATCATTGAGAATTTAAGCAAAGCATATATTTCCTCACAAATGGCAGATGCCATTGTATTTGCAGTATTAATTGTCGTACTTCTTGTAAAACCAACTGGTATCTTAGGCAAAAAAATTAATGAAAAAGTCTAAAAATATAACGTTTTCATAATGAGAATAATAGGAGAAAGCAAGAAGATGAATAAAACAACAAAAAGTAATTTTATTACATATGGAATGGTAATAGCTGCATATGTTATTATGCAGATTCTGGTTGGAACAGGTTCTGTTTCCAGTTTATTAAAAGGCTTACTGGTACCTCTTTGTATCTATGTGGTATTGGCACTTTCCTTAAATCTTACCGTTGGTATTATGGGAGAATTAAGCTTAGGACATGCAGGATTTATGTGTGTCGGAGCATTTTCCAGTGCCGTATTTTCAGTAGTAACCGTTGACACTATTACCAATGTAGCGGTGCGCTTTACACTTGCGATTATCATAGGTGCGATTGTGGCAGCTATTTTTGGTATTATCTTAGGAATTCCCGTACTTCGATTACGAGGCGACTATTTGGCAATCGTAACCTTAGCCTTCGGAGAGATTGTAAAGAACTTTATAAATGTAGTTTATTTGGGAATTGATAAGAATGGTTTTCATTTTTCCATGAAAGATTCCGTATCACTTAATATGGAAGAAGGAAGCAAAGTAATTATTAATGGAGCACAGGGTATTACAGGAACTCCTAAGAATGCTACCTTTACAATAGGCATTGTGATTATTTTAATCAGCCTATTTGTCATACTCAATTTGATTAATTCCCGTTCAGGTCGTGCAATTATGGCAATTCGCGATAACCGGATTGCAGCCGAATCTGTCGGTATCAATATAACGAAATATAAATTAATGGCATTTACCATTTCAGCATCTATTGCAGGTGTTGCAGGCGTATTATATGCACATAATCTATCCACCTTAACTGCATTACCAAAGAACTTCGGATACAATATGTCCATTATGATTCTTGTATTTGTCGTACTGGGTGGTATTGGTAATATGCGTGGTTCTATTATTGCTGCAGTATTATTGACCCTGCTTCCGGAATTATTACGTGGATTAAATGATTACCGAATGCTTATTTATGCAATTGTATTAATCGTAATGATGCTATTTAACTGGAGTCCAAAGGCAAGAGAATTTAGAGATAAATATTCGTTAAAAAGACTCTTTTCAAAAAAGAATGCACAGAAGGAGGAAGCATAACTATGGCATTACTAGAGGTTAGTAATTTAGGAATTTCCTTCGGTGGATTAAGAGCAGTAGACAGTTTTAACATTGAAATAAAAAAGGGTCAGTTATACGGTTTGATTGGACCAAATGGTGCCGGAAAAACTACGATATTTAATATGCTGACAGGTGTATATAAACCGGATGATGGAAAGATTGTATTGGATGGCAAAGATATCACAGGACATAAAACAATTGAAATTAACCATTCCGGAATTGCCAGAACATTTCAGAATATTCGTCTTTTTAAAGAATTAACCGTTATTGATAATGTAAAGGTTGGCTTACACGAACAGTTTAAATATTCTACCATAGAAGGTATTTTCAGACTTCCAAAATATTTCAAAGTAGAAAAAGCAATGAATGAAAGAGCACTTGAACTACTAAAGGTATTTGATCTGGATAAGGAAAAAGATTATCTTGCATCCAATCTCCCATATGGTAAACAGAGAAAGCTGGAAATCGCAAGAGCTTTGGCAACCAATCCAGTGCTTTTGCTACTGGATGAACCGGCAGCAGGTATGAATCCAAATGAAACAAAGGAACTTATGGATACCATTCGTTTTGTCAGAGATGAATTTGATATGACGATTCTCTTAATTGAACATGATATGAAATTAGTATCTGGTATTTGTGAAGAATTAACCGTTCTTAACTTTGGACAGGTATTAGCACAAGGTGAAACGAGCAAGGTCTTAAATGACCCACAGGTTATCACGGCATATCTTGGAGAATAAGAGAGGAGAGAACAAAATGGCAATGCTTGAAATAAAAGACCTTGAAGTACACTACGGTGTTATCAAGGCAATCAAAGGAATTTCATTTGAAGTTAATCAAGGTGAAGTTATTGCATTAATTGGTGCAAATGGTGCAGGAAAAACAACCATTCTTCATACCATCACAGGTCTGATTTCCTCCAGTGCCGGTAAGATTACATTTGAAGATAATGATATTACAAAACTGCCAGGACATAAAATCGTATACTTAGGTATGGCGCATGTACCAGAAGGACGTCGTGTATTCTCCCAATTGACCGTATTACAAAACTTGAAAATGGGTGCTTATACCAGAAAAGATAAACAGGAAATCGAAGATACCCTGAAAATGGTATATGAAAAATTTCCAAGATTGGAAGAGCGTAAAAATCAAACAGCAGGTACCCTGAGTGGTGGGGAACAACAAATGCTTGCAATGGGACGTGCACTTATGTCACATCCTAAGATTATTTTAATGGATGAACCATCGATGGGACTTTCCCCAATCTTTGTTGAGGAAATTTTTAATATAATTAAAGAAATTTCAGCAAGTGGAACCACTGTTCTGCTTGTAGAACAAAATGCAAAAAAAGCTTTGTCCATTGCAAACAGAGCATACGTACTGGAAACAGGCAAGATTGTTCTTGAAGGAGATGCAAAAGAACTCATGAATGACGAATCTGTAAAGAAAGCCTACTTAGGCGAATAGTATGAAAATAAATTTTTACATTCTGAGAGAAAGGCATAGTTATTAAAATGAAGAAAAAGAATCTAAAAGCAATTTTGATAAGGTGACAGGCACTCAGTTAGTGACGCTTGATTTTTCAGACTATTGTTTTGCCAACGATTCTATTCCAGAGAATGAAGCCTTTGTTGAGCAGCAGATTGTCTGGACTAAGATAGAGGGCAATACGCTGTACCTTTCCGTAGGACACAATACTTATGCGGAATCATCACCACATCATGCCTATATTATGGCAATTGATTTAACTGACATGAGTGTCATGTGGAAAACAGAACCACTAACCAGTAATGCCCGTGATTTTGAACTGATTGGCGACATTATCTTTTCCGGTTATGGATTTACTGCGGAAAAGGATTATTTAAAACAAATAGACAAGAGTACTGGAAAAGTACTGGAACAAATTCCGCTAAAATCAATGGCAGAATATATTATTCAAAAAGAGGATATTTTATACGTGAGAACTTATGATACAAACTACACATTTCATCTGGAGAAATGATATAATGAGCATTAGTGAGCTATGGGGAGCTTGCTCACCTTTAGCGAACAGCGAATGGCGATCACAAGCTGTGCTTGTGATATAATATAGGTAAAGAAAAAACAAAGAAGAATAAATCCTTACAGATATAAAAGTTGAAAAGATATGGAGTCAGGAAAGGCGGGTTATTGACGTGAGCAAACTAATAATTACAATTGCAAGAAGCTATGGCAGTGGTGGTCGTACGATGGGAAAGCTACTAGCACAGGAATTAGGCATCAAATATTATGACAGAGAGATTTTAAGACTTGCATCTGATGAAAGTGGAATTAATGAAGCATTATTTGGAAAAGCAGATGAGAAACTAAAAAGCACCTCCCTGTTCAGAATTGCCAAGAAAGCCTACCATGGGGAACTGATTCCACCGGAAAGCGATGAATTTGCATCGAATGATAATTTATTTAATTATCAGGCAAAGGTTATCAAAGATTTGGCAAATGAGGAATCCTGTGTGATTATAGGACGGTGTGCAGATTACATATTGAAAGATAATCCTGATGTGATACGTTTATACTGCTATGCACCGCTGGAGGATTGTATCAAGAGGGAACAGGCACAATCCAGTCTCTGTGAAAAGGAAATTATCAAAAAAATTCAAAAAATAGATAAATACCGTGCAGAATATTATAAATACTACACAAATAGAGATTGGAACGACGCAAGAAATTATGATTTCTGTATCAATACTGCTTCCATGAGCTATGAGCAACTGATAGCAGCGGTAAAAGCATATATTGAAATATATAAGAAATAAATGCAGATACCCTGATATGTTAAAAATAGTGAAAATATGAACAGAACTTAAAAAAAGAAATACCATATAAAGATAGAATAATAGCCATATAAAAGAATAGAAAAGACACCGGATTAGATTTAGATATGCAGCTATCATAAATCATTTGATTTTCGGTGTCTTTTCTATATATAATAAGTAACATATATCAAGCTTCAGCTTGATAATAATGACACATATTGTTAAAATACAAAAGAAAATAGGAATAACTGGAATAGAGAAGGGATATCAGAATGCGAACAATTAATGTTTCAGAAATAACCTCGAATATTAAAGAAATGTGCATTGAAGCAAATCATTATCTTACAGAGGATATGGATGCTGCAATGAAGAAAGCGGTACAGACAGAAAAAGCACCACTTGGAAAGCAAATACTAAATCAATTACAGGACAATTTAGAAATAGCAGCAAAAGAAATGATTCCTATTTGTCAGGATACGGGAATGGCAGTTGTTTTTCTGGAAGTAGGACAGGATGTACATTTTGAAGGTGGAAATGTCCAGGATGCCGTTAATGAAGGAGTTCGTCAGGGATATACAGAAGGGTTTTTACGTAAATCCGTAGTTAGTGACCCACTTATTCGTGAAAATACCAAAGATAATACACCGGCAATCATACATTTTGAAATCGTGCCGGGTGATAGAGTAAAAATAACAGTTGCACCAAAAGGCTTTGGCAGTGAAAACATGAGTCGTGTATTTATGCTGAAACCAGCCGATGGAATAGAAGGAGTTAAAAATGCTGTTTTAACGGCAGTTAAAGATGCAGGACCAAACGCCTGTCCGCCTATGGTAATAGGTGTAGGCATAGGTGGTACGTTTGAAAAATGTGCACTTATGGCAAAAAAAGCTTTAACCAGAGAGGTAAATCAACGTTCCGATATTCCTTATGTAAAAGAATTAGAAGAAGAATTACTGGAAACAATTAATAAACTGGGAATTGGCCCAGGAGGATTAGGCGGAACAACCACAGCACTTGCTGTTAATATCAATACCTACCCAACACATATAGCGGGACTTCCTGTTGGTATTAATATCTGTTGTCATGTCAACCGACATTCTGTGCGAGAATTATAGTCTTCTCAAGGATTGTTTGTATCACCGTAGACAACATGCTAAAAAAGAGAATAAGTAAACAATCTATTAAAATATAGAAGGAAAGGCATGATTATAAATATGGATAAATATATAAAAGCACCGATAAGCGACCAGGATGCGAAAGAATTGAGAGCAGGCGATTACGTATATATATCAGGAATCCTATATACCGCACGCGACGCTGCACATAAGAGAATATATGAGACACTTCAGAAGGAACAGGAGCTTCCTATTGAATTAAAAAATAATATTATTTATTATATGGGACCATCTCCGGCGCGAGAAGGAAGACCCATTGGTTCTGCAGGTCCTACGACAGCAAGCCGTATGGATAAATATGCTCCACGCCTGTTAGACTTAGGACTAAAAGGAATGATAGGAAAAGGGAAACGTTCTGAGGAAGTGCAAAAAGCCATCATCAGAAATGGTGCTGTTTATTTTGCTGCCGTTGGCGGTGCAGGTGCATTACTATCCAAATCTATAGTAGAATCGGAAGTAGTTGCATATGATGACTTAGGAACGGAAGCAATCCGAAAATTAACCGTAAAAGATTTTCCTGTAATCGTAGTAATTGATTCAGAAGGAAATAATTTATATGAAACGGCCATAAAGGAATATCAAAAATAAATAGATTTAACGATTGATTTGCAAACGTGCTAAGGCATGTAGACGGGAGTAAGAATGAATAGAATCTTATTCATGGTGTTACGATTATTGTTTAAAGCACCTTATTATACACTTCGAATATGGTGGTGTGGAAAATCAAAAAAGATAAGTTATGAAGAAGGCTATCGATGGTGTCAGTTTGCAACCAAAAAAGCCAACAAAGCGGGCAGAGTAACCATAGACAGCAAAGGATTAGAAAATATTCCGGATAAGAATGGATTTATATTATTTCCAAATCATCAGGGACTTTATGATATGCTTGCTTTTCTGGAGTCCTGCCCAGTACCCTTTTCCTTCATTATAAAAAAGGAAGCAAGTAAAATAATATTATTAAAACAGGTAATTGCAGCAACCGGTTCCATGGCAATTGACAGAGAAGACCTTCGTCAGTCCATGAAAGTAATACAAACCATGACAGAGGAAGTACAAAAAGGAAGAAACTTTCTTATCTTTGCCGAAGGTACCAGAAGTAAGGAAGGAAATAAGATACTGGACTTTAAAGGAGGAAGCTTTAAAAGTGCAGTGAAAGCAAAATGCCCAATAGTTCCCTGTGCGTTAATTGATTCCTTTAAACCCTTTGATGAAAAATCAATTAAACCATTAACTGTTCATGTTATCTATCTGCCTCCTATGTATTATGAAGAGTATAAAGAGATGAAGACAATAGAAATAGCAGGTGAGGTGCAAAGAAGAATACAGGAAGCGATTAAAAGGGAATCATAGATTAAAAGGGAATTATAAAAAAGCGATTGACAAAAAACAGACGCTACAGTATAATAAATTTTGCGTCACAGAAATAGAGACGTAACAACTTTATATTGGTAGAGGATAAAGTTCAGAAATCTTAAGGAGAAATACTCAAGAGGCTGAAGAGGCGCCCCTGCTAAGGGTGTAGGTCGTTTACGCGGCGCGAGGGTTCAAATCCCTCTTTCTCCGTTCCTTTTCTACCAGTATTTAAAGAATCTTGTAGTATAAGAGATTTCTTTTTTTTCGCTCTTTTTTAACAGTGTAAGCAATAATTAAATTATTTGTAAAAACTTGTTGACAAGAAAAGAGATGAAATGATATAATTTAAATCTACCGCGAAAAAGACATATAAATTGGTAGAAAAAAGAAATTAAAAAAAGTGTTGACAATGACATACAGACATGATATTCTATCATAGTTGCTTGTCAAACAAAGCACACAGGTCGAAAGAGTAAAATCCAAGACAAAACGAACCTTGAAAAGGAAATGAAAAGCAAGTAAAGACGA
>JAQUYA010000013.1 GCA_028692055.1 Lachnospiraceae bacterium
TTTAGTATCTTTTGTGCAACCCGTATACAAATACTAATTTTGTTTGGTTGATTTAGTAATAATATACAACTTATTTTACAGCTTGTCAATCTGTTTTTACAAATTCATTCTAAATCTTGTTCGTATTTATATGTACAACTTATTTAAAAAAAATACAACTTGTCAATGTAAGTTGTATACATTGACAAGTTGTATCTATTTTAACTGTTCCATATCAAATAATTATTTATATGCTTTTGCTATCTCCGTTTAGTTCTTCCTCCATCACAGCTACATCATTTATTTCTTCTGCATTATCTGTTTCTTCTATTTCTACCTCTGGGTCTGAATCGGAGGCATCCGAGGTATCATCCTCCGCATAGCCAGATGCACCGGTGGTCCAGTTCATCAGAATTTCTCCCAGAACTTCTTCCATCTCCGGGTTTAAGGTAAAGCCGGATACATGTTCTTCCAATTCACGTGCCAGATTGGCAAGTGTTGTTGTTGTTGCAGATACTTCTTCCTGATTTGCCACTTCTTCTGTAACAATTGCATTAATATCATTTATCTCTGATACATTGCCATCTGCTGCGTTATGTATTAATTGTACTCCGTCAATAGTCTGGTTCATCATTTCAGATAAATTCTGAATCTTGGAGATAATTTCTCCAACATCTGCATTTACTACCTCGGTGCCATTTTTGATTAATTCAAAACTGCTGCGTGTTTCTTCTGCAAGTTCATTTCCTTTGTCTAATTGCGTTAAACTTTCTTTTAACTTAGAACTCATAGAATCTGCATCTTTTTGAACTGCTGTAATCATACCGCCAATCTGCTGTGCCGCATTTTGGGAATCATCGGCAAGCTTTCGAATCTCTGTTGCAACAACTGCAAATCCTCTTCCTGCATCTCCGGCACGTGCTGCTTCAATGGATGCATTTAAGGATAACAGATTCGTCTGCTCTGCAATTTCAGTAATGGAGCCCAATATAGTGTTCATTTTTTTAGTACTGTCACTAAAGGAACGGAATACCTCTGCCATTGCATTCATAGTATCATTTACGGTCGCCATCTGTTTTACATAAGCACTGATATTTTCAGATCCAACACCTGCCTTCACTAACGAATCATTTGAACTCAAATGAATATTCTCAGCACTCTTACTTACTTCCTCTGAAATGGTACCCATTTGGGCTACCTGCTCCATAATACTTTTTGCTTCTGTTGTCTGTTGCTCCAGACGACCCAGCATCTGATCAATTGCTTCGGATATCTGTTGACTTCCCTTTGCATTTTCTGAAATACTTACATCTACTGTTTCCGTTGCCATCTGCATCTGTAAGGTTCCTTTAGATACCTGTTCTATAATATCTGTCAGATTTTTCTTCATTTGATTGAATGCAATTGCAAGCTCTCTTGTTTCATCATTGGTGCTTATCTCGATGTCTTCTCCAGTTAAATCACCCTTCGATAAAATATCAAGCTTTGACTGTAATTCTTTCATTGGATGCGTAATGCCACGAGATACTCTAAACGCAATAAGTGTAGAAATCAAACCTACCAGAATAACTAAAATGACTAATACCATAATCATATTTCGGAAGCTCATTCTAATTTCATTCTGTACTACCTGGCTTCTATTTACCTCATAGGTCATCAGTGTTTCTGCATTCAAAGCTGTAAAACTTGCCTCACTGCTCATCTTTGCTGCAAACTCCGAACCTGCTGAACTAAAATCATCTCCACAGGCGGCCCTTAAATCATTAAAGGCCTGTGTGTATCTTTCCAGAGAAGCGCGTACCTGTGCTAACTGATTTTTATTTTGGTTGTATTGAATATCCTCACCGATGTTCTGTTCAATTTCCGTTATGTACTGGTTCATTTTCTCTATATCTTCGATATATCCACTCTCGGAAATACTGCCACCAAAATTACACAAATTTGTTATAGTAGTTGCCATAGGAGAAACATTTGTCTTAATATAGGTTACATTGCTGATATTATCCAATACACCTGAATATTCATTGCTAAATCGAAGTGACTGAAATCCAAGTACAAGCATAAGTGCCATCATGATAATGATAACGGATATTGCTAGTGTATTAATCTTTCTTCCAATACTTCTTTTTCGTCCCGGTTTTCTCAGGTTTTCTGCTTTCTTTTCTTTATTTTCATTTTTATCATTTTTTTCTTTCTTCGTTTTTATCCCTATGCTCTTTATTTTTTTCATTTTATCCATAATTTTCATTTGCACAGTCACCCTTCTATCTTCTAGTCAATATAGCTAGTATTAATCCAATCAATTAAAAGTATTATACTATATCTTTTTTTTTATAGCAATAGATGTTGTGCGATATGCACAAGCTTTTCATTGATTATCTGTCATATTTTTTTGGGTTTGGTATATACTGTTAAAAAGTAGGTATCTGACTTGTCTATTAGATTAAAATCGCGTCTTATTGGCATTTTTTTATTTCTTATTACCGCTCTTGCAACTGTTATTCTTTATTTTCATATAGGTTCAAAGCAGGATAATTTTTCACTTTTTACACAACAGATTTTTACACAGCAAATTCTTTCTGATACTCTGAGTATGCACTATACAATCGCAAATCCCAAAGATTATGGAATTTCATCCTATACGGTATCTCTTCCTCTTTTTGATAAAAATGCTTATTTAACACAGGGTGTTTCTCTTGAAAATTCCCTTCACCTTCTGAATGATATGGATATTTCTTCTCTTTCTGAATGTGATATTCTGGATTACCAGCTTTTAAAGGCTAACTTTGAGAATCAATTGTCTGGACAAAATTATTACTACTATTATGAACCTCTGAGTGTAAATTCCGGTATTCAATCCCAATTGCCAATCTTACTTGCAGAGTATTATTTCTCCTCCGAGCAGGATGTTAAAGATTATCTGGAATTGCTGGCTGCTGTTCCTACATATTACAACAGTATTATACATTATGAAGAATCACGAGCAAAGGCTGGATTATTTATGTCAACTTATAGTGCAGATAAGCTTATAGAACAATGTTCTACTATTATTAATGACGCTTCTATTGAGGATAATTCTCATTTTCTAATATCCTCCTTTCAGGAACGCATTGACAGCTTAACGGCCGATTCCCTTCTCTCTCCAGCAAAAGCAAAAAAATATCTTGATGAAAACAAACATTTGTTAAAGGAAGAGGTGATTCCTGCCTATTCGGCATTGTCCTCCTCAATAGGGAGCTTGAAACAATTCTCAAAAAACGAGTATGGTCTTTGCTATTTCCCAAAGGGTCGTTCCTATTATATATATTTATTAAAACACACCACCGGAAGTTCAAAGGATATTCAAACGATAAAAAACTTGCTGCAGGAACAACTACGTAATGACTATTCAGCCATCCTATCTTTATCCAAAGAATTGCAGTCCCAGTCTTTTACCAATGATTCTGTTCGTTTTCCTCTTTCTACTCCCGAAGACATGCTTGCAGATTTGGAGCAGCGTATTCAAACAGATTACCCCCCTTACCCCTCGCTTGGTGAAGGCAGTAAAACCCCTGTATATATGATAAAGCGGGTTAGTCCTGCTCTTCAAAATTATGTAAGCCCTGCTTTTTACTTAACACCTCCGATTGATAATATGCAGAACAATTCTATTTATATCAATCCTAAAAATGATATGAATGGGCTGGAATTGTATACCACACTTGCACACGAAGGTTATCCCGGTCATTTCTATCAAACGGTTTACTTCCAGACCTATGCGCAGACTCTTCAGTCAAATCCTATTCGAAGTCTTCTCTATTATGGTGGTTATACGGAAGGCTGGGCACTTTATGTTGAGAATGAATCTTATGAGTATGCCAAAAATGTACTTTCCACACCTTCTGCTCCTGATTGGCAATACGTTGACCGCTTATTGGATTTATATCGTTATGACCAGGATTTCCAATTATGTATGTACTCTATTCTGGATATTGCGATTCATTATGATGGCATGAAATACGAGGAAGTCCATTCCATGCTTGCCGAATTTGGAATCACTGATGATACTACCACACGCAATATCTATGAATATATTGTCGAAGAACCTACGAATTATCTGAAGTATTATCTCGGTTACCTCGAGTTTCTGGAATTGAAAAAAGAAGTC
This sequence comes from Lachnospiraceae bacterium, assembly GCA_028692055.1. Lineage (GTDB taxonomy): Bacteria > Bacillota > Clostridia > Lachnospirales > Lachnospiraceae > SZUA-378. The sequence continues at coordinate 4,127 of JAQUYA010000013.1, forward strand.
CAGACTCAATTACAGGGTTCCTATACAGACCGTTTGTTTCACCAATTTGTCTTAGAATCCGGTCCTATGGACTTTTCTTTACTCAAAAAGTGTGTTTTAGATAAATGCAATGCATATCTCGCACAAAAAAATGTAAGCAGCCAATTATTATCGGCTGCTTACATTTTTTTAAAAAAGTCACTCAAATTCGTTAATGCCTTTTCTAAAACTGTCTTTTCATCTTCACTTAATTCTTTTATGACTGCCTGTATCATCTTATCATGGAACTTCTTATGATGCTCAAATGCTCTTTTTCCAGAATCTGTTAAGGATACCAATACCACTCTTCTGTCTTCTTCACTTCGCACTCTTTGTACATATCCTTTTTTTACCAGGCTGTTTACTGATATGGTAAGCGTGCCCATCGTAACATTTAATACCTTTGCTACGGAAGACATGTTCTTTGCCTGCCCTACTCCGATTGCTTCTATCACATGGACATCATTGGTCGTGACACCTTTGAATTCCTCGGTCTGTATGGCACGTTCTTCGATTTCGCTGATATCTTTAAACAGCTTTACTAATAATTCATTTAATACAATATTAATCTCCACAAGCATACCTCTTGCTTCTTTTTCTATACGTTTTATACAATTAATGCTGCTCTTTGCATATAGTATACATTATTTTATAAATTCCTACAAATCACATTTTGCAAGCATGATTCGCATATTTTTATGAATTTACTTGGCTCTGAATAGTTACAAGTAATTTTAAAAAAGACTGTTCAAATCGTTCATCATCTTCCGGTGTTCTTTTTCGGGGCCCTTTCATATGACTTTTTGATAATTTTCGTGCTTGTTTTGCCATATGTCGTTCAAATAGCAGCATATCTATATTTTCATTCGTATACCATTTTCCACTCTGGTGTATGGCATACATTCCCTTTCCAAGTGCCATCGCAGCGACACCATAATCCTGTGTTACCACAATATCAGATTTCTGTCCTTTCTGAATAACCATAAAATCTGCGGCGTCATTGCCTTTATCCACGGTAATTACCCGTCCATATGTGGGTTGAAACATATGACTCGTATCACAGACCAAAAGGAGTTCTATCTTCTTTTCTGCTGCTATTCTCTCTACTATTTTTATTACCGGACATGCATCCGCATCAACGATTATTTTCATATATTCCTTCTCTTCTCTATCCAATTTCATCAAGCATACTGTCGATATAGCCCCTGTCCCATAATAATATCTTAAGCTTCTTCGCCGTTTCCACAGCGGGTGTGGTAAAGTACTGGTTCGTCATGACTGCTCCGACCATTCTGTCATAATACTCTTTTCCAGCATATGCCTCCTGAATGGCTTTGATTCCAACCGGATCCTGGTATCTTTTACATTGAATCCCATAGGTAATGCCTTCTTTTTCCGCTAAAATATCGATACCATAATCGCCACTTGCTTTTGTCACTTCTACCTCAATAAAGCCTTTTTTACGAAGTAAATCGGCACAGAAATACTCAAAATCATGTCCTTCCATTTCATCCAATACATTGCTTTTATAATTTCTATGAAAGGTTTTCGCTGCTATAAAAGCTATGATAATTATTATAAGTAATAAAATAATTGGTATTGCTATATATAGTGTTGAAATCACGTATTTTTTTACTCCTCTATTTCTAAATTATCTACACTTATTTTTGCTTTTTTATATTATCTTCTTTTCTCTAAAGCATTCCGCGATATAATCTCTTGATTGATAATAGAAATCAGAATTGTAATTAGAAATTGCATCACTTATCCATGATTCATACACCAATTTCAATGTTTCTATTTCATCACCTGTGCAGATGTCCTCAATAAGTCTTCCATAAACATCTCCAATGGTCCAATAGTCTGGAATCTCATATTTGCATTTGCTTACATTATCAAAGGTACCCTTTTCTATGTTTTTCATTTCACTATATTCGTTTGCCACTTTTTCGATTGGTTCACAGTGAAGCGTACCTGCATACTTATATATTCTCTTTAACGTATCCATTCCCAGTTTTTCTACTACAGTGCTTCGTTTCAGCTTATTCTCTCGCCCTATATATTCGATTAAACTACATAAATAGAATAAATCATTATCGTTCTTCATCACAAACCTCATGTCCTTTCAAAAACTCAAGCGTTGTTAATGCTTTTGCAGTGTGAAAACTAATCTGATGCGTTGGTTTTTTAAATTTCGCCAATGCCCAAAATGCTTCTCTTGATATTTTCCCGTCCACAAAGTTCTGCACATAGTTAAAAATAGTATCGTTTGCCATTGGACCTTCTACTATATCATAATTATGCATTTTTCCCATTCGATAAGATGTTATAAAATCAAGCCATTCCTCTGTCATTTCCTCAAACTTTAATACATTAAGAGCGTTATCTGCCCTATATTTATATTCATTCACTATTCCATAGCCATTATAGCGCACTGCCCATCGTTTTGCCTGTTCTTTGATAACCGTACAATAAAATCCATAATAAAAATCTTTATGATACTTTGCAATCCGTATTTCTGGAAATTCCACTATCTGCTGACTTCCATGATAAATAATTTTCTCACTCATTTACTTGCCTCCTTACACAAAATCTTCTAAATCGGAAACCTAATATAAGTATCATACCTTAGTTATTTCCACTTTTCAATGAACTTCAAAAAAAGTACATGAAACTTTGTTCATGTACTCTTATCTTTTCTCTATAGAATATTTACACCGTTTTCCTTTGCATATGTAAGATCTTCTTCCGGCCATACCGATGCCTGTACTTCACCCAGATGTGCTTTTCGAAGGAAAAACATACAAATTCTGGATTGTCCGATGCCACCACCAATGGTATATGGAAGTTCTTTGTTTAATAATGCCTTTTGAAATGGCATTTCTGCTCTTTCCTGGCAGCCTGCAATTTTCAGTTGTTCTTTTAAGGAATCTTCATCTACACGGATTCCCATAGAAGATAATTCCAATGCAATGTCAAGAACCGGATAATAAACAATGATATCTCCATTTAATTTCCAGTCATCATAATCCGGTGCCCTGCCATCGTGCTTTTCTCCAGATTTTAATGCTCCGCCAATTTGCATTATGAAAACAGCACCTTTTAATTTTGCAATTTTATATTCTCTATCTTTTGGTGTTAAATCAGGATATCTGTCTTCTAATTCCTGGGAAGTGATAAAGGTTATTTCCTCCGGCAGGAAACAATCGACATATTTGTATCTGTTTGCAATATATTTCTCTGTTACACGAAGTGCTTCGTAAACAGATTTTACAGTGTCTTGCAGGGTTTCCATCGTTCTGGATTCCTTGGTAATTACTTTTTCCCAGTCCCATTGGTCTACAAAAATAGAATGGATATTATCTGTTTCTTCATCACGGCGAACTGCATTCATATCTGTGTAAAGACCTTCTCCTACGTGGAAATCATATTTTTTAAGTGCCATACGTTTCCATTTTGCTAAGGAGTGCACGATTTCTACTTCTCTATCGTCCTGTTCTTTAATTCCAAATTTTACCGGTCTTTCTACTCCGTTTAGATTATCATTTAATCCAGATTCGGGGAATACAAATAGTGGTGCGGAAACTCTCTTAAGATTTAACTGGGTTGCTAATTCTCTTTCAAAAAAATCTTTTACTCTTTTTATTGCTTTTTCGGTATCTTTTATGTTGAGGGAAGCTTTGTAGCCTTCCGGTATTACAATTGAGCCCATCTTACTTTCCATGCCTTTCTATACCTATATTTATCTATATTCTAGAGTTCACAGTTATTAACCGTACGAGGGAATGGAATGACGTCACGGATATTTGACATTCCTGTCAGATACATCACGCACCTTTCAAATCCGAGTCCAAATCCGGCATGTCTTGCAGAACCATATTTCCGAAGGTCTAAATAGAAATCATAATCTTCCGGTCTCAAATCCAGTTCCTTCATTCTGGCAACTAATTTATCGTAGTCGTCTTCTCTTTGGCTTCCTCCGATAATTTCTCCAATACCCGGTACCAGACAATCCATGGCTGCAACCGTTTTATTATCTTCATTCATCTTCATATAGAAAGCTTTGATTTCCTTTGGATAATCGGTTACAAATACCGGTCTTCCAAATTCCTTCTCTGTCAGATAGCGTTCATGCTCTGTCTGTAAATCAGTTCCCCAGGATACTTTGTATTCAAATTCATCATTGTGCTTCTCAAGAATTTTAATTGCTTCTGTATAAGTAACATGGCCGAAATCAGAGTTTACAACATGATTCAAACGCTCAATTAGGCCTTTATCTACAAAGCTGTTAAAGAAGTTCATTTCTTCCGGTGCGTTTTCCATTACGTAACGGATAATATATTTAATCATGCTTTCTGCAAGCATCATATTATCATCCAAATCTGCAAATGCCATCTCCGGCTCAATCATCCAAAATTCTGCAGCATGTCTGGTGGTATTAGAATTCTCTGCGCGGAAGGTTGGTCCAAAGGTATAGATATTCTTAAATGCCATTGCATAAGTTTCTCCGTTCAACTGACCACTTACAGTCAGGTTCGTCGGTTTATTAAAGAAATCTTTTGCATAGTCAATACTGCCATCTTCTTTGGTCGGAAGATTATTCATATCCAGAGTGGTTACCTGAAACATTTCTCCAGCACCCTCGCAGTCGCTTCCTGTGATTAATGGTGTATGCACATAGACGAAATCTCTCTCCTGAAAGAATTTATGAATGGCATAAGCAATCAGGGAACGCACTCTGAATACTGCTTCAAAGGTATTTGTTCTTGGTCTTAAATGGGAAATGGTTCTTAAATATTCCAAAGAATGTCTTTTTTTCTGTAATGGATAATCCGGTGTGGAATTTCCTTCTATGGCAACTTCTATAGCTTGTATCTCAAAATTCTGTTTGGCATCCGGCGTTGCGGTTACCACTCCTTTGATTACAAGTGCTGCTCCAACATTTAATTTGGAAATTGCATCAAAGTTCTCCAGTTTATCCGAGTATACGACCTGTAAAGGCTCAAAAAAAGTGCCATCATTAATTACTAAGAATCCAAAAGTCTTTGAATCTCTTTTGCTTCTAAGCCATCCTCCAATAGTAACTTCTTTTCCAATGTATTGTTTTTCATTTCTAAATAATTCTTTTATGCTGACTAATTCCATCACGAGCTCCTTCTAATTCAAATATAATAATATTAGGGGCAAATAATTTTTGACTCTAACATGCTATAGTATAGCCCAGAAATAAGATAAATTCAAGACACAATGCACGATAGCGTCTATTTTTCCGCTATTGTGCAATCAGTATCCGAACACTTCTTGGCTCTATTTCCATTACCTCACTCTCAAGCTGCTCTTTTTTAGAAATACTCTCTTCCTCAAATGTATTCACAAGCTCTTTCCACTTTAGTTGCATTGGCAGCTCTGGCAGTTCAACTCTTTGTTTTTCCCAGTAAGTGTTTATTCCAAGATAAATGATATCCTCTTTTGTCCCGTCCTCACTTCTTCCTGCATACATGATTCCTACATAATGATGGTTGTTTTCAAAATCCGTTTTCCAGGCTTTTATTCCGTGTACACTCACATTTGGAAAACCATTCGTACAAAGCGGGGTATCTATTCGAATAACACGATAGGTCTTTCTCAATCGAATCATGTATTGAAAAAATTCAAAAATATCCTTGTTTTCCTTCAGCAGATTCCAATCCAGCCACGAAATCCTATTATCCTGACAATAGGCATTATTATTGCCGTACTGTGTATTGCAAAATTCATCTCCCGCCAGAAACATAGGTATTCCCCTACTGCAAATAAGAGTAGCAAAGGCATTCTTTATCAGACGCTTCCTAAGTTTCATAGTTTCCGAATTGTCTGTATCTCCTTCTGCCCCACAGTTCCAGCTTCTATTATCATTGGAACCATCCGTATTATCCCAGCCATTACCCTCATTATGCTTCTCATTATAAGAATATAAATCATATAAGGTAAATCCATCATGGCAGGTGATAAAGTTCACAGATGCACTATGTCCCCGGTATTCCGGACAATAGATATCCGAGGAGCCAGTTATTCTATTTGCGGCTGCCTCCGCCTTTCCGTAATCTCCCTTCAGAAAATCTCTGATGTCATCCCGGTATCGTCCGTTCCATTCTACCCAGCGGTTCCATGTCGGAAAAGTACCTACCTGGTATAAGCCTCCTGCATCCCATGCTTCTGCAATTAATTTTACTTTTCCCAAAATCGGATCAAAAGCAAGGCTCTGCAGCAATGGCGGTTTACTCATGGGGCTTCCGTCCTCATTACGTCCTAAGATACTTGCAAGGTCAAACCGAAATCCATCTACACGGTATGCAATTACCCAATAGCGCAGACATTCCAAAATCATTTGCTGCACGATAGGATGATTACAGTTTATGGTGTTTCCGCAGCCGCTGAAATTATAATAGTAACCATCGGGCGTAAGCAGATAGTAAATATTATTATCAATTCCTTTAAAAGAGAAGTATGGGCCGTTTTCATTTCCTTCGGCAGTATGATTAAAAACTACATCTAAAAATACTTCAATTCCATTTTCATTCAATTCCTTGATAACTCTCTTTAACTCATTTCCTTCGCGGTTATATTCTACGCTGGCACAGTAGCCGGTATTGGGTGCAAAAAAGCTTACGGTATTGTAGCCCCAGTAATCCAACAAAGTCTTTCCGTCTACTTCACGTCTGTCTCTTAATTCATCAAATTCAAAAATCGGCATAAGTTCAACGGCTGTAATACCCAGTTCCTTTAAGTAGGGCAGCTTTTCCATTATTCCGGCAAAGGTTCCCGGAAATTCTACCCCTGAGGAATCATCTTTTGTAAATCCACGGACATGCAGCTCATAAATAATCAAATCCTCCATAGGTGTCAGTGGCTGCTTGCAGTTTTCCCAGTCAAAATCATCGCGAACAACACGTGCTTTATATCCGATTTCCTCTGCCTCTTTTTCTCCCCATACGCTTTGTCCGGTAACTGCCTTTGCATAAGGGTCCAGTAGATTCTTCGTTTTATCAAAAATAATTCCTTTTTGTGGTTCATAAGGTCCGTCCAAACGATAGGCATATTCAAATTCTTCAATGTTCAGCTTAAACACAATCATAGAATATACGTTTCCAATGCGATAATGCTCTGGAAATTTTAAGATTGCATATGGTTCCTTTTCCATACGGTGAAATAATAACAGTTCACAAGAGGTCGCCTGATTGGAATGTATCGTAAAATTAACACCGCCCGGAATAGCTGTTGCTCCATTGATTTCATAAAATCCAGGTCTTACATCAAACCCTTCTAAGGTATCCAGAGGTACTAAATGTATCTTTTTATTTGTTTGCACTTCTATTTTTACATCATTATTCATTTTTCCTCCCCCTTTTCAAGAGAAATACTTATATATATTGTACCATAATTCCGTGTGCTTTAGCACACATTCAAATTAGTAATGCAAATTATTAAGTTAACACACATTGTGTGGCTGCACGGAGGGCTGTGGACGTTTCAGATAGCGTGGGGCGTCCCTTCTGTTTGCATCCTGTAACTCTCCATTATGCAAGAAAATCTAAGAGTGGTAAAAGGAAATGTGTTATACCTTTATCTAAGACGTACAAAACCGAGGGATTATGCGACATCGTGTCGCAATCCCTCTCGCTCACACTTCCTGTGTTCGCGTTTTTGTCTTTGGCATTTTCTTTTACCACTCTAATATTTTCTAAGCATAATTCCAAATGTTACAGGATGCAAACAGAAGGGACGCCCCAAGCTATCTGAAACGAGTTCTACATTTATGAAGCAGCCACGAAATTCTCATATATTACCCAAAGTAAGTTGTAACTAAATAAATGTAATTACACCATGCTAATAGAAATATAATCTACTCAAATAGTTAAATTTTATATATCCATTTCAAAAAAAGGAATCTCTGAGTTTTTCTTATATCAAAACGGTGCGAAGCCTTAAATGAATCCATATTAAGATAAAGTATAATTCCAATTATGCCAAAAGATCTTCGTGACTGCTTCGATACAGTAGAATACATTTTCACGGTACAGACGTAAATATGCCGAACTTTGTGTGGGACTTCCGAATAATGCGTAGAAAATATTAGAGTTCAAAAAGAAAATGTTATTATCAGAAATGCGAACACACGAAGTGGGTTTACACACGATGTGCGAGCAAAAGGGATTGCGACACGATGTCGCATAATCCCTTGATTTCGTACGTCTTAAAGAATGTCACACATTTTCTTTTTGAACTCTTAGATTTTCAGCATTATGAGGCGTCCCACACAAAGTCGGCATACTTATGTCTGCACCGTGAAAATGTACTCACAGCCCTCCGTGCAGCCACTCATTGTGTGCTAACTTAAAATTTGCATATTGTGTATCATTATTTCCTTATTTTTCTGGTTCTGTTTCTTTTAGCAGTGTGATGGTCATATCCCGTAATTCCAATCCATTTTGACGGAAGGATAATTTATACGCACTGATTCTTGTTTCCATATGAATTATATTTTCAAGGGTTACCCATTTTCCACCGGTACCATTAAATGTGTACATGGCTGCCGGTGTTCCACCAAGGGCGAAGGCTACCGGTAGCTGTGCTACCTCGCTTGCATCTGATTTTCCGGTAAGCGTTACATTATAGTCGCCATCCTGCTTCAAGTTCAATCCAAATGCATAGCTTGCATCTTTCTTTACTTCTACTTCTTCCAATGGAATGGTAATCTGATTTTCCACCTCATAGGTAATGATTTCTGTATTCTGTGAAGCAAGTTCTTCTGCCGGCTGATTAATCACTTCCACTTCGCAGGCATTATCCAGCATACGTTTCATAGCATGGGAATTCATGACGAACTCACAGATATTCATGGCACATCTTTGCAGTTCCCCTCTGGTTAAGGTTCCCTTTTCAATAGAAGCTAAGGTGTTATCGCCGATTTGATTTACCGCTCCGTCTGCACATACCATATAGATATCATTCTGTGCTGCTGCCATAGCTGCGAAATTAGTACGATTTGCTTCGACCCCTTCTTCGTTAATCTTCGCCCACCAATCGGTCATGACAATACCATCAAAGCCCCACTGATTACGAAGAATCTCTGTTACTAAGTCATAGTTACCTGCTGTCCACAATCCATTTACAGAGCCGTAGGTTGTCATAACTACATGTCCAACGCCTGCTTTCACTGCCATTTCATAGCCCTTCAAATAAATCTCTCTTAAAGCTCTCTCCGAAATCACACTATCCACATCATGGCGATAGGTTTCCTGATTATTTCCACAGAAATGTTTCATGGAACCGGTAACACCTGATTTTGCAAGTCCTTTTAACTGTGCCGTCGCCAAAGCTCCTGTTAAGAGTGGATCTTCGGAAAAATATTCAAAATTTCTGCCATTTAGCGGATGTCTGTGAATGTTCATGCCAGGTCCTAAAAGAATCTCTATATGATTCTTAATCATCTCGATTCCAGTATACGTAAATAATTCTTCTGCAAGTTCTTCATTAAAAGTACATGCTATTAATGTGCCATTCGGCATACTGAAGGCATGAAGACCTGTATCTAGACGCATTCCGGAAGGACCATCTGTACAACAGCCACAAGGGATTCCAAATTTCTGCAGTCTTGGACTCACACCACCAAAGGCTGCTGCCGTTCCCGGTGTTACCTTGGAGCTTCCCATACCTTCTCCTCGAATGATGCAGGATAAATCTTCATCGGTAAGCTGTGCTGCAAATTCTTCCATGCTTGCTTTTTTATCTAAGACATCCTTTAGTTTAATGCCTTTATCTTCTACCAAAGGAATTGTTTTCGGCCGACTGCTTAGACGTCTTTCTTTCATATTTACCGTACGGAGAGGTGCATCCTCCCATTGCATCTGATATTCATTTTGTGTGTCTTTCTGAGGTTTCATTCTTTTAAATGCACTGACCGGTGCTAGAGCTTCTCTTAATTTTTCTGTCACGATAAGCTCATTTAAATTAAAGCTGCCAGCTTCCTGTGCCTGTCTTACACTATTACCTGCATAAATAGTATAGGTTCCTTCCTCTAACAGCATGCAGGATTTATGACCAGTTATCCCTGCTTCATCGTAAGATGCAAAGCTTGCCAATTCCATTTCAAAGGATAAAACCTGTTCCTCTGAAGGTTTTAATTCTTTTGTCTTCTGGAACCCAATTAAGCTTCTTACTGCTTTTCCTAATTTTCCCTGTGGTGCTTCTACATAAATCTGTACTACCTCTTTGCCGGCACAGGTACCTGTATTTTTGACCGCAATTGCAAGTTTGACTGTTTTATCTGTCTTTTCAAATAATTTTGTATGAATTGAAAAATCTGTATAAGAAAGACCAAATCCAAATGGATAAAGTACTTTATCTTTTGCTGCGGTTTCAAAATAACGATATCCTACATAGATATCCTCTACGTAAAAATCAAAATCCTTATTTCCGAAGTTTCCATCGGATGGGTAATCGTGAATGGAACGTGCAATGGTATCTGATAGCTTACCGGAAGGGCTTACCTTTCCCACGAGTACATCTGCTACCCCGTAACCACCAACCATTCCACCCTGCCATACATATAAAACGGCATCTGGCTGATATTTTTCCACAAAGCTCATATCAATGATATTTCCAACATTCAGAATCACTGTCATCTTTGAGAATTCTTTTCTTACTTTTGCAAGCATATCTTCTTCGATTGCAGTTAAACGATAAGCTCCGACCTCATCTTTATTATCATGGTCTTCACCAGCTGTTCTTCCGATGATAACAAGGGCATTCTCTGATTCTCTGGCAATTCTGCCGGCTAATTCTTCTGATACTTCCATTTCGTCCTGTGCCCATGGTTCTGTACCCCAACCGACACCTGGATTAAATGGATTCTCCAGTTCCCATTCTTCATATACTTTCTGAAGCTCTTTATTTAATACTACCGTACCATCTTCTGTAAGGCCATCTACGATACTGATTACCTTGGATACATTTACCATACCCCCTGAACCGGTACCACTTTTGTAATAATTATTCTGTATTCTGCCAAATACAGCTACCTTGCTTCCCTTTGTATAAGGAAGTGCCTGATTATCATTCTTTAATAATACAACACCTTCTGCCACTGTTCTTCTGGAACATTCACAATACTTTTCCCAATCCAATACTCTCTTCATCGCTACTATCTCCTTTATGGTAATGTTGTAAATGATGATATACGCTTCTTAGCAAAAAACAATCTTTTCAGGAGTCGCTCTCGCTCGGTTTCAGGCATAGTGGTACATAATGCAGCAACCACACGCTGCATAAGTACCAATACCTTCAAACGCTCCTTCTAAAATTTGTTTTTTGCTAAGAAGCGTATATCATCATTTTACATTTACGACTTTTATAATTTATATATTACTCATAATGTGCGGATAGTTCTAGCTGCTTTCTTAATCAAAATATAGGTCGATATTGATATTTGTTGCTTTTTTACTTATAATTACTATATTACTTAAACATTACAGTTCGGAAGTCAAAAGGATAACGACTGGGGTACGCTGGCATAAATTGCCAGTGTACCCCAGCCGCTATCCCTCCACAACACCCAAATATAATTAAGGAGTACTCCCTATGCCTTCATTTAAACACGAGAATATCGTTGATGATAATCATTTACAAGTCTTTTTTGATACTGCTGTTGATGAAAACTTTATCTGTACCGCTCATTGGCACAGTCATCTGGAGATTCTGCTAATCCTGTCTGGGTCCATGGTAGCTTATAGTAATTCTCAGAAATATATTCTGGGTCCTTCTGACATGCTTATCATAAATCCGAATGATATTCATTCTACCTACATTGATAAAACCATTACTTACATTCTGCTGCAGATTCCTGCCGATTATATCAGTCGGATTCTGCCTGACTATGCTTTGGTTCATTTTCAGGAATATTTTCCTGCTTCTGCGGGAAATCCTCATCATGCACATCTGTCCGCACTATTATTAACCATAAAGCAGGATTATGATTCTAAAGAAAAAGGATATGAGCTGCACTTTACTTCTACTCTTTTTCAACTGCTATTTGAGTTATACAAATATTTTTCCATTGAATTATCTTCTATTGAAAATGCAAAAAACAGCCGCGACATAAACCGAATTGAAGAGGCTATTCGTTATGTGCGGCTGCATTATACAGAGTCTATTTCTTTGTCAGATATTTCCGATTTTCTCGGAATAAGTCGTGAATACTTTTGTCGCCTATTTAAGGATTATACCGGCCAGACTTTCTTAGAATACATCAATACCTTTCGTATTGTTCATTTTTATACCGATCTGGTGCAAACCTCGGAAAGTATTACTTATTTAATGGAAAAGCATGGTATCACAAACTATAAGGTATTTATGAAGTTGTTTAAAGGAGCTTATCATGGTACACCTCTGCAGATTCGAAAATCATTAACCATACAAGGAAAAAGTAGCTGACCTTTCTTATTGCCCTTATTCTCTTCCCAAATAATAGTTCTCTGCCTTCATAATTTGGTTTCCGCCTCTTAACTTCGATTCATACATATACTTATCAGCACTTTCATATAGCTGGTTAAAATTCATTCCCTCCGCTGGTGCAACTGCAATTCCGACACTGATTGTAATTACCATGTCCCAATGGAACTCTGCCGCTATCCCTTCTACTGCATTCATAAAAGCTTTCATTCGTTCTTCTATTTCTTCAATTTTATACACTTCTTTCAAAAAGATAGCAAATTCATCTCCGCCTAGTCTTCCAATAACATCCTCCTGCCGAAAGAATTTCTTCATCAATTCTGCAATTTTTATAATCAGGCGATCACCCTCTACATGCCCCAAGGTATCATTTACCCGTTTAAACTTATCCACATCAAAGAGTATCAAAACACTATTCTCTTTTTGTCCCTGTAAAAGATATCCATCCAAAAACTCTTCAAAAGCGCCATGATTTCGTAATGCAGTCATAGAATCCAACTGCGCTAATTTTCTTAGCTCGTTATTTTTTTCACGTGAATGCAAAAACAAGTATATGGAAAGTATCAATATTATTTTTACACAAATGCCAATTGTAGCCATCATTGTATCGCTTAAATCTTTTGTAATGATTTCGTTTGGAAATGTCAAAAACAGCTTCCAATCGTTAATTCCAATTGGACAATAATAAGCATAGTTTTTATGCAGCTCCTGCTGATAAGTTATTACTTTGGACTCCTCACTTTGTATGGTTCCTTCCTTTCCACTTGTTATAATCAAACCCACCGTTTTATCTTCCGGTCCTACTAAGATTTCTCCATCTGGCTTATAAATATAAGCATGCCCTTTCCCATCAAAATAATCTGTATTCAAAATGGTTTCCAATGAATCCAATTCATAAATTCCGATAACCATACCAGCGACTTCCTGATTTTCATAAATCGGTGCATAAACCACCACGTTCTTTTTTCCGTTTACTTTAGAAGTCTGTACCTGTGAAATTCCGCTCTTACCTTCTGCTGCTCTTTGTATATATTCACGTCCTTCTGCATTTGTACGAACGCCCTCTGAAGATATTGCATCTCCATTTATTTTAGTCAGCCACATTCTGCTAAAATCCAATTTTTCACTCATTGCATGCAGTTCCTGTAATGCCTCTTCGGAATGAATGTCTTCATATCTTTCAAATCCTATCGCAGAGGCGTCCAGCAGAGCTATTGAATCCCTCATATGTCGATTAATATGTCCTGCTATTTGTTTTCCGGTTTCCTCCAGTTGACGCTCATATTGCATGCTAATTCTTTGCATAGAAAAAGATACATAATCATAAACAGATACACAAAGAAAAATAACCCCTATTATGCATAAAATTTTTTTATTTATTGGTTTTTCCAAATATCTTTTGGCTTTGTTCATTTGGCAACCTTTCTCAAAAACAAATATCAAGTACTGTCTATGTACTACTTAATTACTATAATAGTAGCATAAAGAAAGTTACAATGCTACATTTTCTGCTACATTTTTATACTTCTTTTCATCCAAAAACTATATGAATTTTAAAAAAAGACAAGTTATTAACTTGCCCTTCCTTTGTTTGATGTGGTTCCTGATAATCTACTGACTCCTATTCATTCCCTATTTTTAATTATTTTACTTTTCATTCTTGTATCTTTTTATATAGAGCAGGCTAAATAATAAGGTTACCGATTCTGTGGTAAGGCTTACCAACCAGACTCCCGTAATTCCAAGTAGTGCCGGCAAAGTAAAAATAGCAATCATAAGAACTACCAATCCTCTGGAAGCCGAAATTATCGCCGATTCCTTTGCCTTCCCAATAGAGGTAAAATAGAAGGAGGCAATCGTATTTACCCCAGCAAAAGCAAAGGAGCTCATTTGAAGTCTTAATCCCGGAGTAACTAACTGAACTACAACCTGACTGTCTGAAAAAAGTCCACAATACCATCTGGTTGTTAAAGACATGAAACCAAATACCGCTAACGCAGCTCCCACTACCATTTTGATTGTGGTATTTCGCACCTGCTCTGATAACAAATATTGCTTTGCTCCATAGGAAAAGCTGATAATTGGTACAATTCCCTGCCCAAATCCCACTATAATCATACTAAATATATAGGATACATAGCCAATAATCGTGAAAGCGGCCAGACCTTCTACACCTGCATTCTTTAAGACAACATAGTTATAAGCAGTCATGGACAAGCACATGGAAAGCTCTCCGATAAACTCTGAACCTCCGTTAAAAATTGTTTCTTTTAGTACCCTTTTATTAAATTGAAAAGATTCAAATTTAAAAATTTTAGAGTACCTGATAAAATAAAATATGCGAATTATCAAAACAATTGCTACTGATAAAAGAGAAGCCCAGGCAATCCCTGTAACTCCTAATGAGAGTGGTACTACGAAAATATAGTCAAATACAATATTTAATACAACTGTTATAATATTGATTCCCATGACAAATACAGGATTTCCTTCCCCTCGAATAAACATATCAAGGGCCGAGCCAATAACCATTAGCGGCAATTCAAAAATCAGTATTCCATAATAGAGCGTGAAAAATTCCCGTGTCACAGCATTGGTTTGAAACCAATCAGAAATAGGATGTAATAGAAAAAGCATAACCATCGTTAACGCAAAGGTTACAACTATACAGAAGGCTATTGTCTGACAAAATACATGATTAGAATGTTCTTTTTCTCCTGCTCCTAACAGTCTTCCTGCAATCGATATACCGCCTACTGCAATCATTAATCCAATTGCCAGATACAGATATACGATGGGTAAACCAAGGTTTACTGCTGCCAAACCTTCCGTACCAATATAGTTTCCGATGAAAAAACCATCTACTATTGTAATCATAGAAACTAAAACCATTGCTATGATAGATGGTATTGCAAATTGAAGAATTACCTGTCCTCTGTGTTGTTGAATTTTCTCTAAATCCATCATAAAAACCTCCTTGTAATCGTTTTTCTCATCCGATTATAGCAAGGAGATTTTTATAATACTTCTGAATTCTTACTCTTTTATCTTACCGGGATACAAATATCAAATTCCATATAGCCATCTTCGCCTACTTTATGATATTGGTCGTAGGAATATCTCTCATCTATTTCATAATGACTGGCTGGAAACCAGATGCCAACTAATTCCTGATTCAATGTATAAATAGCATTTATGTAACCCTTATAGGGGTAGACCGCAAACTTTCCGCCCTTTAAGACACTTGTATTCTTATATTTTTCAGGTGTATGGATTGACATACAGATATCATAAATGCATTTATCCTTTTGAACTATGGTCGGATCATCAAAGGTACGTTCAAAAAATATGGTATCTTTTCGAATCTCATTTTTGTGTTTCTCCATAAAGTTGCACCATACTTCCGGTAAATCACTATAATTCCCAATAGTGCGCTCATACATTACCAAATAATCCGGCTTCGTTACAATCCTTATTTTGGTATTGATTGCTGCTATAATTTTCTGTGTTTCTTCGGATTCTCCCGGCAACTCATTTCGGAAAGCAGAAGGTGCCTTTTTATGATACTGACTGAAAGCAGAACTATAATTCGACGCACTGTATCCATAGTCTTCTCCAATTTCCGTAATGCTTCTGTCGGCTTCCATTTTCAGCTTCATGGCACTCTGTTCCATTTTAACTTTTTTAATAAAGGCATAAACACTCAGCCCTGTCTGTCCTTTGAAAATTTTGCTAAAATAAGATACCGACATGTGACAATGTGCTGCTACCTCCTCCAGTGTTATATTTTCCCATATATGAAGCAGGATGTATTCAATTGCTTCGGTTACCGTTTCATTATCTATCATATACTGCTCCGCCACTTTTTTAAACTAATCTATATATCTTTGTTCTATGTGCCTCATCTGGTGATAAAAAGCAGTACATATATAATCCATAAATGCAATGGATAAAATACATAAAATCTGCTACTATGCATTTTACTCCTTTTGCAGGTTCTTTACAATTTTATTGTTTTACAATACTAAATTATTTAAGTAATATCACATCCACCCCGCCAGCACCACGCTTGCTACGATACCTGCTGCCGTACATATCAGTGCCCCCGATAACGTCCAGCGGGTCTTTGTTACCTTAGCTGCCATGAAATAGACAGACATGGTATAAAAAATAGTCTCTGTACAGCTCATCATGATAGAGGTAATGAGCCCAATTCTGGAATCTGTTCCATATTCCTTGAAAATATCAAGTACCATACCTGTCGCAGCCGATGAGGAAAACATACGAATAAATACCAGCGAAAATAGTTCTGAAGGAAAGTGCAGCGGTTTTTCTATAAATTCAAATACGGAGGCAAGAAAATCCAAAAAACCCGAAGCACGCAAAATGCCCACTGCTACCATAAGTCCGATTAGCGTGGGCATAATTTTAACCACTGTTTGAAGTCCGTCAGCAGCTCCTCTTATAAAATCCTCGTAAATATTTTTTTTCATGGTAATGCCAGTGGCAATTATATAAAAAATCAAAACAGGAATAATAATATTTGATAGATTCGTTAAAATTTGCACACGCAAAATCTCCTGTACTTTACTATCTTATTTTCTATATCCTATGAATGATTTATTCTCTCTATTCCCACATTTACCAGTTTTATTTCTCTGCCTTCCAATGTGTATTTTTCACATTACTCTTTATACTTTTCATATGCTCTTTTAATTGTAGTCTTTTCTGCATCATATGATCCTTTTGTAATTTCCATTCTTCCATCAGATGCATGGACATTTCAGTTGGTAATTCCTCCAGTCCCCGCATTTTTTCATAGGCATCTGCTGCGAAGGCATATATTTCTTCATCCCAGCCTTCATATGCTTTATTTTCTTCTGCATCGAATTGTCTGATTACTTCCTGGTATCTGTCCTGTGCCATACGGACAGAATCTTCCCATGACAGATAGACCTCCTCCATTGCATGCACCCCTATCTCTTTTAGTTCTTTCCTATGCGTGCATACCCATAGAAGTTTTTCTGACATATATGTCACATCTTCTTTCGTGAGAAATCCATTATGCCCATCTATGATACCCTCTGATGCACAACTATTTTCCAATACAATACTTGCTGTTTCACAAGCTGCAGCCTCTGTTACCACTAAACCATTGGTATCAAAGGTAGATGGAAATAAGAATAAATCACACATGCTGAAATAAGTTCTGAGAAGTTCTCTATCCTGTACGGCTCCTACAAAGATGCATTCTTCCTGTAGTCCTGCCTCCTCTACATATTCTTTTATTTCATCATATTCCAATCCATTCCCAACGAAGAACATTCGGAACTTTTTTCCGCTGTCTTTTACGACTTTTAAGCTGTCTAAGGATAACCGAATCCCTTTATACCACATCATTCTGCCTACAAATAGAAATAATGTCATATCTTCTTTTAATTCATATTGTTTTCTTAATGCATTTATTTTTTCCGCAGAAACGCTTCCTTTGGGGAAATCGGCACCATTTCTCATCACGATATATTCACCCTTATAGCCAAGGCTCTTCAGATTTTCGCCAGCGCCTTCGCTTACCACCCAGACCTCATCGCAGGCCTCTATATTATGAACCAGCCACTTTATGGCAATCTCCTGCATGGATTTCATACCAAAGGATTCACTGACTGCTATGTCAAACTTTGTATGATAGGTAAAAATAACCGGTACTTTTTTTATTTCACGAAGTATTCTCGCTAATATTGCTGATGCAACCGGGCAATGGCAGTGTATGATATCCATTGGTATTTCTTCCAGCTCGCGCATCGTTTCAACGTCCAGTGGATAGCCAGCACGATAGCCTATTTTAGGGGCAATATTAATACTTGGATAACGGACTACGCGAAAAGAATAAGAATCTTCGGCATTGGGATATTTAGGAGTAACTACAACTGCACTTCCGTACCTTTCCTCAATTATATTCGCATAATTAATGACCGCATTTGCCACTCCGTCTATTACCGGCGGAAAAGAATCATTTAGCAGGCATACCTTTAGCTTTTCTTTCATTTAAGAACCACACCTTTCCTAATTATTTAATCTTTCTATTAATTTATCCAGTTCTTCATTCGTTAACTCTGTAAAACTGCATAATGCACGAAGAGGCATGTCATTTAACATACTGTTCGTCATTTCATCTGAGATTGCTTCTTTGGCTGCACTGTCGTCGGAAGTTACTTCTCCTGTAAATGCCTTTACATATGGCAGGATTATGTCCGCTGCCTCTTTGTTTTTCATAATATCGCCACAGCAGGTATTTCTATTTACTGTAAAATGATAACTGGAAGATTTCGTCATGGTAGCTTCCTGCTTTAATACAATTTCCTGTGATGATTTTCCAATGAGAATTTCATATGTTCCCGGTGCACAGTCCCAATCTGATATTGCTACATTATACCATGCGAAGGACCTTCTGTTCAATTCTATTACCACGGTTTTTGTTTCCCCTGGCTGTAACGCAACTTTTTCAAATCCCTTTAACTCTTTGTCTGGCCGGATTGCTTTTTCTGTTTTATCACGTACATAGAGCTGAACAATTTCTTTTCCATCAACCGTTCCGGTATTAGTTACATCTACCGATACCCGAATTGTATCTGCATCAGTAAAAAAGTCTTTATCAATCCGAAGATTATGGTATGCAAAGGTCGTATAGGATAGTCCATATCCAAACGGAAACAGTACCTTCATTTTTCTGGAATCATACCAGCGATAGCCTACGAAGATTCCCTCTTCGTATTCTACCGTTGAGCCATTACCAGGAAAGTTCAGATATGCCGGTGTATCTTCTATTCTAAGTGGAAATGTCTCTGCCAGCTTACCCGATGGATTTACTTTATCTAACCAAGGCATTGCCACCGGAGAGCCATTGTGTAAAACCACTACTGTATTTGGTTGCACTTCACATACTTTTTCAATTAATTCATTTTGACAGTTTGGCATATTTAAGTGTCTTCTATCATAGCCTTCTGATTCAAAAGAATCTGGAAGTCCTACAAAAAGGACCGCTATATCCGATTTTTTTACCACTTCTGCTGCCACGCCCGGTACGCGTTCATTGACTGCACCCCAGTCAGACATTACATAGCCCTCAAATCCCCACTCATCCCGTAAAATATCCTGTAAGAGTTTTTTATTTTATGATTCAAATTCTCCATTCAATTTATTATAAGAGCACATTAATGTCCAGGGCTGTACTTCTTTTACCGCCATTTCAAATGCCGCCAGATAAATTTCACGAAGTGTTCTTTCATCCATGTTGGAGGAAGTCGTCATTCTGCGATATTCCTGATTGTTCGCTGCAAAATGCTTCATCGAGGTTCCCACGTGCTGGCTTTGTACTCCGGCAATATAATTTGACGATAATTTTCCTGCCAGATACGGGTCCTCAGACACATATTCAAAATTTCGTCCACAAAGGGGCGACTTTTTGATATTTACCGCGGGTCCTAATAGAACAGCGACATTTTCTGCCTGTATGCCAAAAATCTGCTCCAGAAACCATCGATGCCTTTTCTTCTATTGTCATTTTGGATACTAACTCTTTTACCTTTGTTCTCAATTTTAACCTGCCTTTCCACCTGCTTTCGCAGACCATCCATTCCATTATGAAGTTCTTTCCTATATACAAAAAGAACGCATCCATGCTGCTGAAAACATGTTGCGTTTTTCTGATTATAGCTATTTGGAAATCGCTACTTATCTAAACTTTAAGTCTCAAAGTTATTTTACGACTATTTTTTAAAAGCATACTCATATGACTCCCCTGCAATACCGTAATTTCTTTTCATAAGGAACTCTTTTTCTGTAATATTTTACAAAATACGATTGCTACCAGTGTTCCGATTGTCGTCGCCACTAATCCCGGTCCAATAATAGCTGTTGGATTCACGCTTCCATACTGACTCCGATATGCAATAATATTTACCGGAATTAATTGTAACGAAGAAATATTGATAATTAAAAAAGTACACATCTCATCACTTGCTATTCCAGAGCAGGTCTTAGTTCGTTCTTTTTCTAAATCCCCAAGGCTCTCCATTGCCTTTATTCCTGCCGGTGTTGCCGCCCATCCGAGTCCCAGTATATTGGCTACCATATTGGTTGCTATATATTCCCGTGCCTTATGTCCTTTTGGTATTTTAGGAAACATATAACTTACAAATGGGTCTATTCCACGTGTTAATTTTTGAACTAATCCACATTCTCTTGCAACCTCCATGAGTCCAACCCAGAGAGACATTATTCCAAGCATGGTAATGCATAAGGATACCGCATCTTTGGAAGAATCAATCGCCGCGCTTGTTACAGCTTCCAGATTTCCGGTAACAGCTGCATATAAAATCCCTATTATAATCATTGCTGCCCATATATAGTTCATCATATATTCTATCACTTCTTATTTATCCTTATTTTATTCTTATGCCTTTTATTCTGCTTTTATTCTAAAGGATTATATACGCCTTTCTTTTCTTTTACAAAAAATTTGTTTACATATTAATACAAAAAACCTATAATTAAAGCAATAAGGCAATGTAGAGTTAAAACAAGGGGGAAACAAATGAATTCATTTATTCTAAAATTAAAAAATGTAGCTATTCGTAAACGTATTGCTCTTTTATCCGCTATTGCAATGATGCTTCTGATATTACTGTTATTAGTATCCGTCTTTACAGAAGGTTTTGTCGGGGTAAGTATTGTATTTCTTCTTGCCGCTGTTTTCGGTTATCTATGTACCTATGCCATTTCACAATCCATTGTTCAGGAAGTTCGCTCTGTACAGGATATTATGAATCAGGTTGCTGAAGGTAATTTATCGATTACCATTTCCGATGAAATGAAGACAGAAGATGAATTTGGTACTCTGGCTACTGCCATCGAAAAAACCGTTTCCGAATTAAATCGATATGATGCATACATAACTGACATCACGGATAATCTCAGCCGGCTTGCCGACGGAAAGATGCAGTTGGATTTATCCCGTTCCTATACCGGTCAATTCAGCAAAGTAAAAGTCGGTTTATCACAAATTTCTAAATCCTTAAATAGTACATTAACCAAAATCAGTGCTTCCTCCGATATCGTTACACAGGAAGCTGACAATATGTATGATTCTGCAATGCATCTATCTGATGGTACGGCTGACCAGTCAAGTGCAATTGAAGAGCTCACTGCATCTATTCAGGAAATCACTAATCAGGTGTCCAACAATGCCACTGGAGCTGTTGATGTCCGCAATAAAGTCGTAAGCATGAGTGATACGGTAAATCAAAACAACAATAAAATGAAGGAATTATTATCTGCAATGGAAGATATCAAAGCTTCCTCAAATGAAATTATCAAAATTATTCAAACGATTGAAAATATTGCAAGCCAGACAAATCTGCTATCCCTAAATGCTTCTATTGAAGCCGCCAGAGCTGGCGAAATGGGCAAAGGGTTTGCCGTAGTTGCCGGTGAAATCGGTAATCTTGCAAATCAAAGTGTAGAGGCGGTAAAGGTAACTTCTACTTTAATCGAAAACACCATTCATGCAGTAGAAAAAGGTTCTGCCATCGCGGATACCACTGCCCAGGCTTCAAATGACCTTGCAGATGTAGCTACGGACATTACCGAAATCATGGATAACATTAGTGACGGTTCTCAGTCACAATCAGATTTATTACATCAGTTCTCTGCTGCCGTTGACCAAATCGCTACCGTCGTTGACCGCAACTCCGGAGCCGCCACCGACAGTGCAAGTGTATCTGAAAAATTAAAAGGAGAAGCCTACGACCTGAAAAATCTGATTCATCAATTTGAATTATATGCTGAATAAACTTTAACTTTGTGCATTGACAATGAGTGGCTGCACGGGAGGATGTGAGTACATTTTCACGGTGCAGACGTAAGTATGCCGACTTTGTGTGGGACGCCTCATAATGCTGAAAATCTAAGAGTTCAAAAAGAAAATGTGTGACGTTTTTTTAAGACGTACGAAACCGATGTCTGATGCGACATCGTGTCGCCAGACATCTTGCGAATGCATCGTGCATTCGCATTTCTGACAATGGCATTTTCTTTTTGAACTCTAAAATTTTCTACACATTATTCGGAAGTCCCACACAAAGTTCGGCATATTTACGTCTGTACCGTGAAAATATATTCTACTATATCAAAGCAGCCACAGATAGTTTCTGACATAATTAAAATATAACTCAATATCTTACAATTTTTAGGTGCCTTTATATGGTTGGTACATGAGAATATTTGTGGCTGCTTCATAAATGTAGAACTCGTTTCAGATAGCGTGGGGCATCCATTCTGTTTGCATCGTGTAACATTTGGAATTATGCTTAGAAAATATTAGAGTGGTAAAAGAAAATGTCAAAGACAAAAACGCGAACACACGATGTGTGAGCGAGAGGGATTGCGACACGATGTCGCATAATCCCTCGGTTTTGTACGTCTTAGATAAAGGTATAATACATTTTCTTTTACCACTCTTAAATTTTCTTGCATAATGGAGAGTTACAGGAAGCAAACAGACGGGACTCCCCACGCTACCTGAAACGATTCACAGCCTCCCGTGCAGCCAGCCCCCATTTGCAACTGACTTAAAGTTTACCATTCAATAATATCGGCACCCCAGGTGAGTCCACCGCCAAAACCGGATATGACAATCTTGTCACCTTTTTGAAGCAGACCATTTTTGTTTACTTCGTCCAGAAGAATCGGCACACTTGCGGCGGATACATTTCCACAGTGGTCCAGACTTATCGGAAACTTATCCTCAG
Source organism: Lachnospiraceae bacterium (assembly GCA_028692055.1). Lineage (GTDB taxonomy): Bacteria > Bacillota > Clostridia > Lachnospirales > Lachnospiraceae > SZUA-378. The sequence continues at coordinate 27,442 of JAQUYA010000013.1, forward strand.
AAACCTTAAGTCTTTTTGCTACTGAATTGATAATACGAATATTTGCTTGATGCAGAATAAAGTATTTGATGTCATCTGTCGTTAGATTCGCGTCCTCCAGCACCTGATGAATACATTCCGGTACCTTTGTTACTGCAAATTTGTATACTTCCTGTCCATTCATTGCTGTGTAATTTAAATCCTTCGGATTCTGAACCAATGGATTGTTATTCGCTCTGTCCTTGCAGGCAAGAGAAAGTCCTTTGGCACCATCTGCACCCTGTACAAAGCTCATAATTCCCTTTTCATTACTACGCACTATCGCTGCGCCGGCTCCATCGCCAAATAATACACAGGTACTTCTATCATTCCAGTCCATAATTTTAGATAATGTTTCTGCACCAATTACCAGTGCTGTCCGGTAGATACCTGCCTGAATATACAGATGTGCTGTATTTAAAGCTACGATAAATCCAGTACAAGCTGCATTTACGTCAAATGCCATTGCATTTACAGCTCCAATCGCTGCCTGCACTTCACATGCGGTACTTGGTGTAATGTAATCACCGGTTAAGGTTCCTACGATAATCAAATCTATCTCTTCCGCAGTTACTCCCGCGTCTTCCATTGCCTGCCTGGCTGCTTCTGCAGACATACTCGCTGTCGTTTCATTCTTTACAATTCTTCTTTCCTTGATACCTGTTCTACTGCTAATCCATTCATCTGATGTGTCCATAATCGTAGATAAATAATCATTCGTTACAACGGTTTCCGGAAGGCATCGCCCTGTTCCAATAATTCTTGTTGTCATTTCCTGCTCCAATCTATAAAATAGCGAACAGTCGGTCTATTCGCTAAATTCCTGCATAATATCTTTTACATATTCCATCTTGGTTGAGCGATATGCATTGGCACCACAGAATAAAAGCCCATTGTCTATATTTCCTTCTGCTGCATTTGAAAGTGCCTCTGTAATACAATATGGTGTTTCTAAAGGTTTGCAAGTACTAATGCAATTATAACATCTGCCATGCGGTATTTTTCCCTCTTTTACTTTTTTCATAAAAGGATTTAAAATCGCCCGTCCCGGCATACCAACCGGACTCTGTACGATTATGATATCTTCTTTTTTTGCATCCAGATAAGCCTTCTTATATGCCTCGTCTGCATCACACTCATATGTTGTCACAAAACGTGTTGCCACCTGCACACCATCTGCTCCCAGAGCCATGACATGCTCCATATCTTCTCTGTCATAGATACCACCTGCTACTACTACAGGGATTTCCTTCTCCTGTATTTTCGCATATTCCTTCACTTTTGCAATAATATCTACAATTTCCTTATCATAATCCATCTCATCTATATGGTCCAATTGTTCTCTGGAAAATCCCAGATGACCACCCGCCTTTGGTCCCTCGATAACTACCAAATCCGGAAGTCTGCTAAATTTCTTTAACCAGTATTTGCAGATAACATCTGCGGATTTTACGGAAGATACAATCGGTGCAAGTTTTGTTTTGGCATTTTCAGCTATCTTTGGTAATGTCATTGGCAGTCCGGCACCTGACACAATCATGTCAACACCTGCGTCAATTGCTGCTTTTACATAGCGGTCATAGAATTGCGTTGCCACCATAATATTAATAGCAATAATTCCGCCTTTTGCAATTTCACGTGCTTTCTCGATTTCCTCTTTAATGACCTTCAAATTCGTTTCGATTGGATTTTTTGCAAATTCCGGATTTCTGAATCCAATCTGCGCTGCGGATATTGTACCAATACCACCCTGTGCAGCAACTGCACCGGCTAACTCTGACAGGCTTATTCCTACACCCATACCGCCCTGTATTACCGGTATACGCGCTACCAAATCCCCTATCCTTAATGCTTTCTTTTCCATAAAATCTGCTTACCTTTCACAAATTTTTAATTATAAATATATACTATTTCTTATTACCGGCATAACGTCGTATATATTCATATATTTTATTTTTTACTGTGCTGCTCCTATTGCAAATGTGATTTCTGCCTGCGCCACTAGCTTATCTTCTACATAAGCTTTTGCACTGCCAATACCAACCGGTCCCTTTACACGGATAATTTCTGTTTCCAGTCTTAAGACATCGCCCGGTACCACTTTTCCTTTAAACTTGGCATTGTTTACCGCACCCAGGAAGGCAATTTTCCCTTTATTTTCTTCTTTTGCCAGAATAGCCACAGCACCAACCTGCGCAAGAGCTTCGATAATCAATACCCCTGGCATTACCGGTTCGCCTGGAAAATGTCCTGCAAAAAATGGTTCATTATAGGAAACGCACTTTTTACCTACTGCACGCACTCCTAATTCCAATTCTTCAATCGTATCAATTAGCAAAAATGGTTGTCTGTGCGGAATAATTTCCATAATTTCTTTCGTTGTATATACTGACATGCTAAGCCGCCTTTCTACTACTTATTATTCCTGCCATTTTTTAACAGCAAGAGTTCCATTGTGTCCACCAAATCCCAGAGAATTGGATAATGCGTATTGAAAATCGCCCTTTACTGCTTCTTTACAGTAATCCAAATCGCACTCTTCGTCCGGTGTCTGATATCCTACCGTTGCATGAATATATCCTTCCTGCAATTCTTTCACACAGGTAACAAACTCAATTGCACCCGCACCTCCCAGTAAATGTCCAACCATTGATTTGGTAGAATTAATTTTCAAATCCTTTGCATGCTCACCAAATGCTAATTTGATTGCTCTTGTCTCAAATAAATCATTATGATGTGTACTTGTTCCATGTGCATTCACATATGTTACATCTGCCGGTGTAATTCCAGCATCTTTCATCGCATATTCCATCGCTTTTGCTGCACCTGCACCATCTTCTGCCGGGGATGTGATATGGTATGCATCTGCTGCACAGCCGTATCCAACTACCTCTGCATAAATTTTAGCTCCACGTGCTTTTGCATGCTCTAATTCTTCTAATACAACGACTGCAGAACCTTCGCCCATTACAAATCCGCTTCTCTCCTTATCAAAAGGAATGGAACATCTCTTAGGGTCTTCCGAAGAAGTAAGTGCGGTTAATGCACAGAAACCTGCAATGCCAATTGGTGTAATGCTGCTTTCTGTTCCACCAGCTACCATTACTTCTGCATCGCCATATTGAATCGTCCGGTAAGCTTCTCCAATCGAATTTGCACCTGTTGTGCAGGCAGTAACCACATTGATATTTTTACCCTTTAATCCAAATTGAATGGATACATTTCCTGCTGCCATATTACAAATCATCATTGGAACTAATAAAGGTCCTACTCTGTTTGGTCCCTTTTCCAATAATCTACTATGTTCTCTTTCCATTGCCTGCAAAGAACCGATACCGGAACCAACAGACACACCCACACGATATGGGTCTTCTTTTTCCATATCCAGTTTCGAATCCTCAAGTGCTTCTTTTGTTGCAGCTACTGCATATTGTGAGAAAAGTTCCATTCTCTTTGCCGCTTTTGGATCCATATAATTTTTCCCATCAAAATCTTTTACTTCTGCAGCAATTTTACATTTGTATTCACTTGCATCAAATTTTGTAATTGGTCCAAAACCCGTTTTTTCTTCTTTTACGCTATTCCAAAATTCCTCCACACTTAATCCAATCGGAGTAATGGCACCCATTCCTGTAACAACGACTCTTCTACTCATATCTATCTCTCTCTTTCTCTTTTAATTACATACCCATTCCGCCATCTACGGACAATACTTGACCTGTGATGTAAGATGCTTTTTCACTTGCCAGAAATGCAACTGCTTCTGCAACATCAATCGCCTGACCTACACGTTTTAAAGGAATCACTCCAACCGTTGCTGCTTTTGCGTCTTCTGTCATTGCGTGCGTCATATCCGTATCAATATAGCCCGGTGCGACTGCATTTGCTGTAATATTTCTGCTTGCAAGCTCTCTTGCAACTGTCTTTGTCAGACCAATGACTCCTGCTTTTGAAGCTGCATAATTTGCCTGACCACCATTTCCCATTAATCCGGTTACCGAAGACAGATTAATGATTCTTCCTGCCTTTTGTTTTAGGAACTGGCGGTACAGAATCTTAATTGTATGAAAAGTACCTTTCAAATTCGTATCGATAACGGCATTAAAATCTTCTTCCGACATTCTCATAACCAGATTATCTTTCGTAATGCCCGCATTATTTACCAGAATATCGATATGTCCGTATTCCGCTATTAATTCTGTAATTCTTGCATTCGTACTTTCATAATCACTCACGGAAAACTGAACTGCTTTTGCTTTACCGCCCTGCTCTTGAATTTCCGCAACAACAGCTTCTGCTTTTTCCTTTGAACCATTATAATTTACAATTACGTCGGCACCATAGCCTGCTAATGTCAATGCTATCTGTTTTCCAATTCCACGTCCTGCACCGGTAACCAATGCTACTTTCCCTTTTAACATATGACTACTCCCATCTTGCTTTTCTCTTATTTTTCTCTTTTTCTTGCCTTTAGTTCCTGGTACTTCCTATTTCGTTTCCTTAAGTACTTCCACTACTTTTTCTACATCTTCATATTTTTCTATATTTAGTGTCTGTACATCACGATTAATCTTTCTCATAAATCCAGAAAGCGTTTTTCCCGGTCCAATTTCGATGAAAGTCGTTACTCCATCCTGAATCATACGCTCTACCGTCTGCTGCCATCTTACAGAAGACGAAACCTGTTTTTGTAACAATGGTTTTACATCCTCTTTATTTTGTACATAATCTGCAGTCACATTTGCAATATATGGTATCGTAACATCATTTATGGTGATGGTATCTAATTCCTTTGCAAGCTTCTCACCAGCTCCTGCTAGCAAAGGCGAATGGAAAGGTCCGCTCACTTTCAACGGAATACATCTCTTTGCTCCTGCTTCTGCTAATTGTTTCATTGCCTCATTTGCTGCAGCTTCTTCACCGGTAATGACCACTTGTCCCGGACAATTATAATTCGCTATCGTTACCATTCCGTCGATTCCATCACAGATTTTTTCAATCACTTCTGTATCCATACCGATTACTGCAATCATAGCTCCACCGTTTGGCACGGCTTCCTGCATATAGATACCACGCTTACGAACAACTTTAAACACATCCTCTTGACTGCATACATGGCTGGCTGCCAGTGCTCCGTATTCTCCCAGACTAAGACCTGCTGTTACATCTGGCTTAATTCCTTTTTCCTCCAAGACTGCGAGCATTGCCACTTCTGTTGCAAGCATTGCGATTTGTGTATATTCCGTTATATTTAATTTATCATTTTCCTCAAAGCATAATGCAGGCACATCCAGTCCTGATGCCTTTGAAGCTGCTTCAAAGACTGCTCTGCTTTTTTCATTATTATCGTAGAAATCTTTTCCCATTCCTACATACTGCGCTCCCTGACCCGGAAATATAAATGCTGTTTTTCCCATTTGAATTCTCCTTCTTCTGGTTCTAATTTATTTCTATATTTCATTTTTACTTCATAATTTTTAGTTTGAAACTCAAACTATTGAAGCAAAAAAAATTTCATTTTCAGGCAATACGAAAACTGTATCACCTGAAATAAATGAAATTTAATTATGCTTCAATTCCTTTTGCTTTTAAATATTCAATTACTGCACCAACGCTTTTGATGTTTTCCAAATCTTCTTGTGGAATTTCAATTTCGTAGCTATCTTCTAAAGCCATAACTACTTCAAATAAGTCTAAAGAGTCAGCTCCTAAATCCTCTTTGAATCTTGTTTCCTCTGTGATAGTAGATGCATCAACATTTAACTGCTCTGCGATAACTTCTTTTACTTTTTCTAACATTTGTGTAATCTCCTTTTTTAGACACTAAATAGTTTGACACTCAAAGTATATTATCTTGACCCATATTTGTCAACCGTTTTTAATGAGATATTGATATACCTCTCTTTTTGACACTCCACGATCTTTTGCAACTTGTTTCATTGCTTCCTTGTGGTCCATTCCATCTTTCTCATAGAATTCCATATGCTGTTCAATCGTCATTTCCTGCCAACTATTTATTGTTTCTTGTTTTCTATCATCAAGGCTTTTGCCTTCGATAACCAATACATATTCTCCTCTTGGGGCCTCTTCCTCATATTTTGCAAGTGCTGTTTCTAAGGTTGTCGGTAAGATTGTTTCAAACTTCTTCGTTAGTTCTCTACATATCGTTATCTTACGTTCTCCGAGAGTTTTATAAAGTTCCTGCAGCGTCCGTACCAAGCGATGCGGTGCTTCATATATAATAATGGTTCTGGATTCGTTAATCAAGTCCTCCAGCACATCTTTTTTTTCCTTTTTATCCGAAGGCAAAAATCCTTCAAAACAAAATCTTCTCGTGCTGAGTCCTGATAGTGTTAATGCTGTAATACACGCCGCCGGTCCCGGTAAAGAAGTAACCACAATTCCAGCTTCCTGACACATACGAACCAGAACTTCTCCAGGGTCAGAAATTGCCGGAGTTCCTGCATCCGTAATCAGCGCGATATTTTTGCCATCCTGCATCTGACGAATTAATTCAACAGCCTTCTCAACTTTATTAAATTCATGATAGCTCGTCATCGGAACTTTTATTTCAAAATGATTCAATAATTTTATGCTATTACGCGTGTCCTCTGCGGCAATCACATCCACATTTGCAAGTGTTTCCAAAACCCTTGTCGTTATATCATCCAAATTTCCAATTGGTGTTGCACACAAATATAATTTTCCCGCCATATTATTCCCATTTTTCCAATGCAAGAAAAACTTCGCTTTCTGAAATTGTAGAATATCTTAGTTGACGTACCTTGGCAACTTAGATATTCTTCCTGCATTAATAACCATATATATCATATATTTCATCCGTATACACATTCGGTTCCTTGTATACAATCAGTGGCTTCTCAACCGTAAGTCTGGAACGTCCACCTCTTGCTGCTTCTATGAGTACCATATTGGGCTCTTTATCAATATATGGATAAACAAGCTGCATTCTCTTTGGCTCTATTCTGTACCTCACCAGAGTTTCTATAATTTCTGCCAAACGAAATGGTCTGTGTACCAGATAAAATTTTCCACCTGGCTTCAAAATCCGTGCTGCTTCTCTTGCCACATCTTCAAAAGTACACATGATTTCATGTCGTGCTATTGTCTTTGGTTCATCACTATTTTTCAGACCATGCTGCCCTATCATATAAGGTGGATTACAGGTAACTACATCATAAGAAGATGCTCCAAATATCATTGAAGATTCTTTAATATCGCCTATCACAATATCTATCTTATCCTGCAATTGATTCAGTGCAACGCTCCTCATTGCCATATCCGCACTTTCTTCCTGTATTTCCAACCCCGTCAAATGACTTGCCTCTGTCTTCGCTTCTAACAGAATTGGAATAATCCCAGTACCGGTTCCCATATCAAGCACAGTAGCACCTTTTTTTACCCTTGCAAATCCCGAAAGAAGAACTGCATCCATTCCAAAACAGAACTTTTCCTGATTTTGAATAATCTTATAACCATTTCTCTGCAATTCATCGATTCTTTCGTTTTCCTTAAGGTTAGTTGTCATCGAGCTTTGACTTTCCTTCCTGCTTTTCCAGTTTCTCTAATTCTTTTAATTCTTTATCTGCAGCGATATCAGCCTTTTCCTTTTTTTGTTTTCTCTTAAATCTTAGCTGCTCTACCTTAAATTCATGTATTTCCTTTTCATCGTCCTTATTTACAACCACTTTGACTAACTGGCGCAATACATTTACACTATGTACTTCACCCTTCAGACCATCTTCAGTCGTAACGTAATCACCAATATTTGGAAGTTTTCGATTCAAATCCTCATAGGTTTCTTCTTCATGTTTCAGGCAGCACATCAATCTGCCACATACACCGGAAATCTTCGTTGGATTCAATGATAAGTTCTGTTCCTTTGCCATTTTAATAGAAACCGGAACAAATTCTGATAAATGTGTATGGCAGCACAGCGGTCTTCCACAAATTCCGATGCCACCTCTGATTTTGGTTTCATCTCGAACACCAATCTGGCGAAGCTCGATTCTGGTCTTAAATACTGCTGCCAAATCTTTTACCAGTTCTCTAAAGTCAATACGACCATCTGCCGTGAAATAAAACAATACTTTATTATTGTCAAATGTATATTCCGCGTCAATTAATTTCATTTCTAATTTATGTTTTTGAATTTTCTCAAGGCAAATTTTAAAAGCTTCTTTTTCTTTTTCTTTATTTGTTTTTTCCTGTTCATCATCTCTTGTAGTCGCAATACGAAGTACAGGTTTTAGCGGCTGTACGACATTCTCGTCCGCTACTTCTTTTACATTTCCGACTACGGTTCCATATTCTACACCTCTTGCTGTTTCAACAATGACATGACCGCCCTTTTTTATATTGAACTTAACCGGGTCAAAATAATACACCTTTCCCGCTGTTCTGAATCTTACACCTACTACCTTTATCATGATTAGTTCTCCTTTATCGTCAACAAAAGCATCTCTAACGTTAAATCAAAATTTACATTTGCATTTAATCTGCTTTTTGCTTTCTCCAATGCGTTGATAATTGTTTCAATTCCTTCATAAGCACTCTTATCTGCTACTTTTCTAATATACTGTATTTCCTCTTTAAAAATCAAGTGATTCACGTCATTTGTTGCTTTAAACAGTAAAACATCACGATACCAGATAGATATAATATCCAAATAATCATTTACATCTAATTTATATTCTGCAATTTTCTTAATTGCAGCAATGACTTCGCTTATCTCCATATCATTAATATATTTCATAAGTGTAATCATTTCTTCTTTTATATGATCAAATTCTTCGCTTGTAGCCAGAATTCTTGCTTTGCCTATATTTCCTCTTGCAAATGCAACACATACCTCAGCTTTATAGTCCGGAATTTCAAATTCATTAATCAGATATTTCTTTACCAGCTTGTCCGAAACCGGTTTCATATTCAGCACTACACATCTGCTTAAAATCGTTGGTAATAGAGAATTTACATTCGTTGTTAAAATTAAAATAACTGCATATTCCGGTGGTTCCTCCAACGTTTTCAAAAGTGCATTTTGTGCTTGCGGCGTCATCTTCTCGCCTTCATTCATAATATAAATCTTACGTGTACTACTGTAAGGCTTAATTCCTATATCTCCGTTAATTTGTGTACGAATATCCTCTACACCTATTGAATTTGGCTTTTCATGGGTAATACGAATAATATCCGGTTGATTATTGCCCAATGCCTGTTTACAGGAATGACATTCCTGACATGGCTCTATGTCATCGTCTCTATTTTCACATTGCAATGCCATTGCAAATATATTGGCAGCAAATTCTTTCCCCGAGCTTTTCTCCCCATTTATAATATAGGCATGGGATACCTTGTTATGTTCTATCGCATTTTTAAAATACTCTTTCATGGATTCCTGTCCAATAATATCTTGGAATTTTGCCATATCTATTCACCTCAATCTCGCAAACGGTTTTACCGTCTTTACGTAAATATATCTAAGAGCAGTCCTCTGATTTCTCCGATTTTGCCCAATATGCTAATGTGATCTTTTTCGTCCTTTACCAGCTCCTGTGCCAGTGCATCTAGATTTTCATCTACCAGTTTGATAATACCGTATACTCTATGACGCCCCCTTCTATCCAGAAAATTTTCCCTTGAAAAAGAATGGGAACGATTAATTATTTCATTCATAAAGTCCTTGATAAGACCGCGATATTTCCGCATATCCTTAACATCCATACGCTTTGATATCTTATTTCCCTGCATCGTAATCTCTTCCATCAGTCCATTTAGACGAACCTGTAAATCCTGCTCATCAATATTACTTGCAAGCATGAATTTAAACGTTCCATCGGTTGGCTGTGTTTGAGGTGTCTGCTCAATCGGCGTAGGTTGTTGTACCTGATTTACTTTAATATCCACTATCTCACCTCCTCGGTAAATTATTCTCCTCCATATATTGAATAATTTCCTTTAGGCACTTCTCCAAATCATCATTGTAGAAAAAACGAGTTATGTTTGCCTCTTTGACCTTATCTTCGCTAAAATCAGCATCGTCTGCCAGGTAGCGACGACACATTTCCTGATACTTCGGATTCTCCTGTATCTTTTCTCTATCAAGAGCCCGCTGCAGTCGTATTCCATCATCCAGGTCTATCATGATTGGTACTAAATATTTTTCACCATAATATTTTTTGGTTTTATTATACGACTCCAGCGTTCCGATGATTAAATAATCATTTCTTTCCAGGTCAATTTGATTATCGGCAACCGTAAAGTATTTCCACACCCCATGGAAGGTATTATAAGCACGAAGCTCTATTAATTTTCCTGATTCTTCAATGTCTCTCAAATCATCTTCGCTTACAAAATGATACTCCACACCCGCTGTTTCCCCTATACGTATCGGTCGCGTCGTATAGAGGACAATTGTTTTTAAATTTAATTCTTTTTTTTCTAATAATAATTTATAAATGGTATCTTTTCCAGAAGAACTTTTTCCCATTAAGTAAAATATTTTTCCCATTGTATCCCCGTCTAAAGAGTTCCTAAACTTCCATGACTCTTATCATATTCGTTTTTCCTGATACTCCTAGCGGAACACCTGCTGTTAATACAACAACATCACCTTTTTTGAGTACTCCTTCATTTGCTGCTGCAGCAATTGCTTCCGCATATAATTCTTCTGCACTATTTTTCTTATTAATCAGTACTGGAAGCACACCCCACATCATGTTCAGTTGACGGCAAATAACCGGATTAACGGTACAGCCAATAATCGGACAACTCGGTTTATATTTGGATACAAGCCCTGCCGTAAAGCCAGACATCGTAACCGTAATAATTGCCGCTGCATTCAAATCCATAGCGGTTGAACAACATGCATGGGAAATGGCTGTTGTAATACTGATGTCCTCTAAATCATTGGATTTCTTCAATCTGCTCTTGTAATCAATATCTGATTCTGCACGTTCTGCAATTCTTGCCATTGTCTTAACTGCTTCAATCGGATACAGACCCGCAGCACTTTCGCCTGATAACATAATCGCAGTCGTTCCATCATAGATAGCATTTGCAACATCAGTAGTCTCGGCTCTTGTCGGACGCGGATTTTTAATCATAGATTCCAGCATTTGTGTCGCTGTAATAACATGTTTTCCCTGTGCTACTGCCTTTTTAATTAGTGATTTCTGGATAATAGGTACTTCTTCCATCGGTACCTCAACACCCATATCACCTCTGGCTACCATGATGCCATCACTTACCTCCAGAATTTCATCAATATTCTGAATTCCCTGTACACTTTCTATTTTAGCAATAATTTTCATTCTGCTATTATGCTCTTTGATAATCTCTCTTATCTCAAGAATATCTTCTTTTGTTCTGGTAAAGGAAGCAGCAATATATTCAAATCCAAGCTCTGCACCAAATTCAATATCTTTTTTGTCTACGGCACTGATATATGGCATGGATAATTCAGCTCCCGGTACATTGACTCCCTTATGATTAGAAATAGGTCCGCCATTAATAACCTTGCATACAATATCCATATCTGTTATCTGAACTACTTCCATTTCGATTAATCCATCATCAATTAAAATTGTAGAACCAACAGAAATATCCTGCATTAAATTCTTGTAAGTAATTTCTACTTTTTCATTGTTTCCGAGCATACTCTTTGTGGTTAGCGTAAAAGTCTGTCCACTTACTAGTTCTGTTTTTCCGCCCTCTATATCACCCAGGCGAATTTCGGGTCCCTTTGTATCCATCATTGTTGCTATCGGAAGACCTAATTCATTACTTACTTTTATTACTCTGTCGTACTTTCTATTATGTTCCTCATGTGATCCATGAGAGAAATTGAAGCGAGCTACATTCATACCTGCTTTCATAAGTGCCTTTAATTTGTCTTCCTGTTCTGAAGCTGGTCCAATTGTACAAATAATTTTTGTTCTTCTCAACTCTTTGTTCCCTTTCATTTTGCTTTTATTCTAGTTTAATATTTATCCATACCTATATGATTATTACATATTTAGGAAGAAAATAGTATTAAAATCTATATATTTTTGCGAGATTTTAACTTTTTTTTACTTTTATCGTCTTTAAACTGTAATCTTTTGGTCCCTGAACCCGAAATCCCTGCTTTTTATAGCTTTCAATCACCTTGTATTTGAATTCCGTAATTACCTCTCCAGGCACTAAAATAGGTATTCCCGGTGGATACAGATAGACAAATTCCGCTGTAATTTTACCAATGCTATCCGTAAATAAGACTTTTTGTTTTTCAGAATCCTCTAAATCACTTATCCGCAGTTCTTTTTCTGATTCATTATTGTCTTTTCCGCATTCCATGTTTCCCTGCGTTTTTTCCTGGGGTGCATTGTGGATACTGCTTTGAATTCGCTCCTGATTATTGTCCTTTTTTTCAAGTTCTTCTTTTATTTTATGGTCTATTTCTTTCAGCGCTTTTGCAAGTCTTTCAAATCCATCTTCCGTATCCATCATACTCGTGATTGCAATCACATATGTGGCTGCTTCCATCTCCATCTGTAAATGGTATTTTTTCAATAAAATATCATACAATTGTTTTCCATTTATGGTGGTATCTTTTACTGAAATCAAAAGCTTGGATTTGTCAAAATTAAATACTTTTTTCGCTTGTCCTTCGTTCACAAAGATTTTTATATATTTCAGCTCTTTGCATGCAAATAAGAAAGAGTCAATCCGATTACTTAATTCTGTGAGTAACCGATTGCCTTCCTTATCTACTATAGAAATACAGCTATCGATTCCCGCCATCAAAATGTAAGAAGGACTGCTTGTCTGATAAATACTCAGAAATCGATTTACACTGTCTCTGTCAATTATTCTTCCATTCATGTGAATAAGCGCTGTCTGCGTAAATGCCGGCAACGTTTTATGTACACTGTGAATTACAATATCTGCACCCAGTGAAACCGAATTTTCCGGAAAATCTTTATGAAAACCAAAGTGTGCGCCATGCGCTTCATCTACAATCAATGGAATATTTCTATTATGTGCTATCTTTGCTATTTCCTTCACATCTGAAACTATCCCATCATAGGTAGGTGAAGTAATAAATACTGCCTCAATGGCTTCATTCTCCTCCAAAGCCCTTGCAACCTCTTCTGGCTTTATTTCCCCCGCTATTGCATATTCCTCTTCCATTTCCGGGTATACATAGACAGGCTGGAGTTCACGCAAAAATACCGCATTATATGCTGCTTTATGGCAGTTTCGCGCAAGCAATATTTTCCCTCTTTTTTTTACTGTCCCTGAAATAGCACTTAAGATTCCACAAGTACTCCCATTTACCAAAAAATGTGTTTCCTCTGATTTGTATAATCGCGCTGCCCTCTGCATTGCTTCCTGCAATATTCCTTCTGCATGGTGAAGATTATCAAAGTCCTCTATTTCCGTTATATCGATGTGATAACTATCTTCCAGCTCGTATCCACCCATATTTCGCTTATGACCCGGCATATGAAAAGGATAATAGTCTAATTCATTATATTCTTTTAATTTTCTAAATATACTTTTTTCCAAATTTATAATCTCTATTTTTTCTTTTCTTTGTGTATTCTAAGAGTTTCCAGCAAAGAACAATATTTATCTGCCGTAGTTACCACCCATGCTTCTCTGCAAAGCGGTGGTTTTATCGTCAATGGCCACATATGTTTCTTAATGATATCCTTTTCTCGTGGGGATAGCTTATATTCTTTACTTGCATTTTTTAATGCCGTCGACGGATGATGAAATCCATGTAAACGGTACAATTGTACATGATTTTTATCATGCCAGTCGTATAAAAAATAATCATGTAGCAATGCTCCTCTAATTAAATCCTTTGTTTTACAATGAATTCCTAATTTTTCATTAATTAGCAAGCTATATTTTGCAACGTTTATGCTATGCTGTAAAACCGACATAGAGCCGTGCTGTGTGTTCTTTGACGTTCCAATAAAGTTCTTGGAATTCAAAATATCACTCCCATAATGATTTAAAAGGTCCTGATGCACTTTATTAATTTTTTTAGCGTTTTTCTTTTTCTTAGCTACTCTTAACATACGCCTCACTCCAGGTTCTTTTTTCAACATTTTCAGCCTTACTTCTAATCCCTTATATTATACTGTATTCACATATACTTTGGTACACATTCAAATCATTTATAATAATATTTTTTCTTATAAAAACAAACAAGCAAAAATTAGTAATAGCATATCACCGGCATACCTTTTTCTATCATATCATATATTTTCTCTGCCTTCGTAATTGGCAGATTGACACATCCGTGAGAACCATTTGTTAAATATATCTGCTTTCCAAATTCTTTTCTCCATGTCGCATCATGCATCCCTATATTCCCATTAAACGGCATCCAATAATTTACATGAGATTCATAGCTCTCTCCCTTTAATGTGGCATTTCTTTCTTTGTATGTAATTCCGAATACTCCTGCAGGTGTTCCATTTCCATTTGAAAGTTTTCCAGAAACAAAATCAGACTCCTCCACCATGTCACCATTTTGAAATACATACAAGTGCTGTGCGCCCAAATTTATCTCTACATAAGTATCGCCAATGTCGTCAACGCCCCCTTCTCCATTATCCTTTCGGACATATCCTTCATAGGAATATATCATATTCCTTTTTATATCCTTGCCGGCTGCGATGTCCTCCATTAACTGCTCTGTTTCTGCTGCTCTATCGACTCTCCATCCATAACCTCCACTTAACAATTCCAGTTCGTTTCCACTAACCGTTACAAACTTTCGATTTCTACCATATGTGTCATATTTCTTTGAAATTCCATTCACATATTCACGGACCTTCTCATCATCAAATGTAATTCTGTTTTTATCAAAAGATATCCATTCCTGTATCTGGTTTTTGTTAATTGTTTCTGTTGTAAAATCAAAATCATAGGTAATGGTAACATTGATGCATGCATTCAATTTATCGCATAGCGCAATAAGCTCCTTTGAGTCTTTTGTTACAGAAGGATTTTCATAGCAATCCTCTTTTTCCAAATCTAATTCATTCTCCACCATTCCCATAGCTTCTTTAATTGCTTTTGTAATTATTTTTTTCTTTAATGTGCTTCCCTTTACTTCCTCTACGATAGAATATCCATTTTCTGCGGAGTATTCAGAAATATGAGCATTCTTTGGTTTAACAATATTATCCGCCTTAAAGAACACCAATTGGTTTATTTTCTCATCTAACTTTTCTTCATTGTATATTGCCGTTTTGGGTAATTCATATACATGCTCTTGAAATAACCCCACAATCCATAGCCAGCCATTTTGTTCCTTTGCAATCCTGTCTAAGGTGTCATCAAATTGATACTCCAAAGCAACATCTTTACCCTTAATGGTATCTTTTAAATTGTCTCTACCTATAATCATTAATTCATATTGCTCTATCAGCTTTACAATCCTGCTGGTCGCATTTTTGGGCGAATATCCCGAATAATTTTCCTCATTGATAACCGTTCCAAAATAAAAATGATTCATAAAAAATATTGAAAAACCTATGTAAATAATCGCTATAATACCTGCAGCTATTAATAAAATCCTCTTTGCATTTTTTTTCAATTTTCTTGTTCTTCTTTTTTTCTTTTTTTCTTTTGTGTCTATTTTATTTATGTCTTCTGACAAATCAATAAATTCCATCTTTTCAATATCACTATTGTCTGTATCTTTTCTCATTCTCATATTACTCTCTATCATTCTCTTTATTATTTTATCATCTCTTACGCTCATTATAGCATTTTTTCATATAGCGTCAAATCCTATTATTTCCAAATAAATTTTGCTCTTCCTATAAAATATTACTACCATTTAAATAGGTTAAGGGGCAGATATTATATAAATATTTAATATCTGCCCCTTATAGAACCTCCATACAGTCTTTAATTTTTGCTAATCAATTTTCTAATCAGTTCTGGCTCCTCACATATATAATTCCTCTGTACGGAAGATCGGATTTTTATATATGCCTTTTTATTTAATTCATTTACATTCAAAAACGTGTTTTTTGCATAATATATTTTCATATTTTCGCTTATTGATAATAAAATCTCTTCACATTTAAAATATATCTCTTCTCTCTGGCATTTTATTATTTTTGATATTTTATATTGAAAGAGTTTCATTTTACAATAAAATTCATTAATTAATATTTTCTTGCTTTCCCGCATCCAGTCTAAGCTTCCTGTAAGTATATTTCTATACTGTTCGTGTGATATTTTAACTGCTTTTTCACTTTTATACTTTCCAACTTCATTTTTTCTTTTTAATAAGAAAGATTTTTTCTTTCCTTTTTGCTCCACTGACAGCATAAATTGTTCTGTCTGATTATCAGGTATTACCTCTGAATCAAAATATATTTCACATACTTCCTTCTTTGTTCTCTTTTTATCCGCATTATGTAAAATCTCTAAATCTAGATTCCCCTTAAATTCTCTTATTTCTTCATCAATTAGAACTATATCTTCTTCATTAAATAACCTCACCCCAGTCATTTCCTGCATTAATGTCATATCTCCCATTCTATTACTTCTCCTTCCGTTGCTTAAATCAATACATTCATAATTAAATAATTACTCTTGTTTCATTTTCATGTATTCATCATACTAGATAAATGTGTCCCCTTTTTGAATAGTTTCTGATGATTTTATTTACTTCCTTAAATATCTATAAAAATATAATTAATTTAATTATGGAAACCAAAAAAAACGCCATAAATTTGACGTTTTCTCGATAATGAGACATCGGGGATTCGAACCCCGGACAACTTGATTAAAAGTCAAGTGCTCTACCAACTGAGCTAATATCCCACAATATTTTATTATAAACAAAGTGCCCAGAACCGGAATCGAACCAGTGACACGAGGATTTTCAGTCCTCTGCTCTACCGACTGAGCTATCTGGGCATTTTCTTCATATTTTAATATCATGAAGAAATAGTAGCGGGGACAGGATTTGAACCTATGACCTTCGGGTTATGAGCCCGACGAGCTTCCAGACTGCTCCACCCCGCGTTAATAAATAATGGATTATATATAATTCAATTTCTCCATATCATGTAATAAAAATATATTACAAATGGATGGAGAAGGATTCGAACCTTCGAAGGCGTTGCCAGCAGATTTACAGTCTGTCCCCTTTGGCCACTCGGGAATCCATCCATATAAGAGCCGATGATCGGACTCGAACCGATAACCTGCTGATTACAAATCAGCTGCTCTGCCAATTGAGCCACATCGGCGAATCTATAATTACAAACTAAAGAAATGGGACCTACAGGGCTCGAACCTGTGACCCTCTGCTTGTAAGGCAGATGCTCTCCCAGCTGAGCTAAGATCCCGAATTTTTATTACGATATATACGACCCAGATCGGACTCGAACCGACGACCTTCGCCGTGACAGGGCGACGCTCTAACCAACTGAGCCACTGGGCCACAAAAGGCTTCATACCTTCAAAACCGAATACTGATTAATCTTTCCATCCGTTAACACTTTTTCCCTGAGTCCGTCTTTCTTCACTCTGTTTTCACTTCGTGCTTCCTGACTTCCTCTCCTTTTAGGATAAGCCCT
>JAQUYA010000094.1 GCA_028692055.1 Lachnospiraceae bacterium
AATGGAGGTGTCATAATTCAGTTATCCACAATTGATAGCAGTCTGAGAAGAAATTGGAGTAGTGCGCTCTTTTTTTCAAAAGTTATCCACATGGATTGAAAATGAATTATGAAATTACCTCAAATAGTAAAAATGGTAAGTAAGTGTTAAACTATGTATGTATTCGTATTTTGAGATAAATGTTTGTAATAGCAGGCAAACAGATGTTGGGGAGAAATTATGTGGCAGCAAGTAAGAGATTATTTTTATCAAAATATGGATACTTATCTGATTGCATTAAAAGAGCATATCTGGATAAGTATCGTTACATTAGGGATTGCAATTGTAATTGGGATTCCCTGCGGTTATCTATGCGTCAAATATCCAAAACATCAAAAGTGGATAAATGGATTTTTTCAGACATTACGTATTATTCCAAGTCTTGCAATATTAATTTTATTGATACCTGTTATGGGTACCGGAATGAAACCGGCAATGACTGCACTTGTACTATTAGCAGTACCGCCTATTCTAATGAATACCGTAACAGGATTGGAGGAAGTACCTGATTTTATGCTGGAAACAGCAAGAGGAATCGGAATGACAGAAAAACAGGTAGTGCGTAGAGTGTGCTTTCCCCTTGCTATGCCAATGATATTAACAGGTATTAAGACTGCATTCGTAGAAATCATAGCAAGTGCAACTCTGGCTGCCAAAATTGGAGCAGGAGGTTTGGGTGGACTGATTTTTACAGGACTCGGATTAAACCGGACGGATTTGCTGTTGATTGGTGGGGTTTCTGTGGCAGTGGTATCGATTTTGGCAGGATTTTTAGTAGAACTATTAGAAAGAAGAATCATGAAATATAAATATATACACAACAAAAAAGGCGTATTCAGATATTGATTTAAAGTCGCGCCAAAGCGCGAAGAAAGGGTATAATGCTGAATAAAAAGACATATTCAGCTATTGATTTAAAGTCGTGCTAAAGCACGAAGAAAGGGTATAATGCTGAATAAAAAGACATATTCAGCTATTGATTTAAAGTCGTGCTAAAGCACGAAGAAAGGGTATAATGCTGAATAAAAAGACATATTCAGCTATTGATTTAAAGTCGCGCTAAAGCGCGAAGAAAGGGTATAGGTATAATAGATGGCAAAGGGAATAAAAAGAAGGATAATTATAGTAGTTTGTATAATTGTGGTGATATTATCTACGACTGCATGTGGGAATAAAAAAGAAACAGCGACGATTCGTGTGGGTTCAAAAGATTTTACAGAAAATATGATTGTATCGGAAATTTATGCATTGGCATTGGAGGATGCCGGATATAAGGTAGAAAGAGTTCAGAATATTGCGGGCTCCGTAATCCATACTTCGATTATAAATGATGAGATTGATTTGTATCCTGAATATACCGGAACCGGGCTCCTTTCTATTTTACAAATGGATGTATTGACAGACGCACATGAAGTCTATCGAACGGTGAAAGAGGAATACGAAAAACAGTTTCATCTTACCTGGTTAGATTATGCAGAGGCAAATGATGGACAAGGGCTGGTAATTCGAACAGAGACAGCGAAGGCGTTGGGTATTTATACGATTTCTGATTTACAGCAGCATGCAGCGGAACTTCGTTTTGCTTCACAGGGAGAATTTGACCAAAGGGAAGATGGATTGCCGGCATTGACTGGTGTTTATGGAAGCTTTGACTGGAAAAGTTCGAAGGTGTATGACAATGGATTGAAATATAAAGTGCTTGAGCAGAATGAGGCGGATGTCTGTCCTGCCTATACGACAGAAGGACCATTGGCTGAAACGGATAAGTTTACACTTTTGGAAGATGATAAACAGGTGTGGCCTCCGTATAATTTAGCACCGGTTGTCAGAGACAATATTATGGAAGAAAATCCTGTGATTGCAGATATTTTAAATAAAATCAGTGCAACTCTTGATACTGCAACAGTGACAGGATTAAATGCAAAGGTTGATGTAGACAAAGAGGAATATGAAGATGTTGCGAAAGAATATTATGAGTCAATAAAATAAATGATTTGTACGCAGCCAAAGGTCACAGATGGGAGTTTGGAATGAAGGCGATAGAATTTCAAAATATAAGTAAACGATTTGCAAATGCTACAATGAATGCAGTAAATCAAGTGAATTTATCTATAGAAGAGGGAGAGTTTATTACCATTTTAGGTTCATCCGGCTGCGGAAAAACGACTTTGTTAAAAATGATAAACCGTCTGTATGAACCTGACGAAGGAAGGATTATTTTATTTGGGGAGGATATTTCAACCGTGGATGTTGTAAAACTCAGACGACGGATAGGCTATGTGATACAGCAGGTGGGTTTGTTCCCACATATGACCGTTGCAGAAAATATTGCAACGGTACCGAAGCTTTTAAAATGGGAAAAAGAGAAAATAGAAGAACGAAGTAGGGAACTACTGCAGTTAGTTGGACTGGATGCGGAGGAATACCGGAATCGGTATCCAGCGCAGCTATCGGGAGGACAGCAGCAAAGAGTTGGACTTGCCAGAGCCCTTGCCATAAATCCTAAAATAATGCTTTTGGATGAACCCTTTGGGGCTATTGATGCGATTAACCGCATGAAATTACAAGACGAATTATTGAAAATACATGGAGGTTTGAAAAAAACATTTTTGTTTGTGACTCATGATATAAATGAAGCATTCAAACTTGGAAATCGTGTGATTGTTATGAATGAGGGGAAAATCTGTCAATTTGATACCCCCAGAGGAATCAAAGAGCATCCGGCAGATGAATTTGTTGCTTCCTTAATAGAGTCAACCAGAGAGCAGAAAGAATTTTGGGAGGAATTAAAGTGACGAATTACGTGATAAAGCATGCGGATAAGTGGATGAAAGCATTTGCAGAACATATATGGATAGTTCTGATTACGCTACTTCTTTCGGTACTGCTTGCTTCCGCGCTGACCATAGGGGCAATGTATGTAAATGTATTAGGAAAAATATTAATACAAATATTTTCGGTCATTTATTCCATACCCAGTCTGGCTCTCTTTGCACTATTTATTCCGCTGACAGGCCTGGGAATGGACACAGCAATTATCGTTTTAGTACTATATAATCAATATCTGCTACTACGGAATTTCATAACCGGATTAAATGAGGTGGATCCTGCAATCCTCGAAGCAGCGACCGGAATGGGTATGACTAAGGTACAAATCCTGGTGCAGGTACAGTTACCTTTGGCAAGGAAAGCATTATTTACAGGACTTCGCCTGGCAGTCGTGTCGACAATAGGAATCGCAACAATCGCAGCATCGATTAACGCAGGAGGACTGGGAAGCATACTTTTTGACGGTCTTCGCACCATGAATGTTTATAAAATTGTATGGGGTGCAGTTCTTGCCGGTGGTTTCGCCATTGTAACGAACGAAATATTACAGAAACTGGAGAAGTAGAGATATTTAATGAGGCCATATGAGGCTCACGGCGCATAGGGCAAGGGAAGCAGCCATAGCGATATCGACAGCTTTGCGGTGATTGGAAAATAACTTCTGTAAGGACACCCCAGCAAAGAGCCAGACCAGATTTGCAATGGGTCCGGTGAGGGGAAGAAAGAGCCCAACGCAGAGTAATACCCAGAAAGATTTCGTGTAAGGTAAAACATAGGAAGCCAATGCAGTAAGACAGGATACCATAACTTTTACATTGGTTAACTGTACGAGTAATCCCGTACGGAAACAAGGAGTATCAGCAGAGGCTTCGCTCTGGATTTCGGAAGAACGAAGAATGTGCCATGCCATCCATAATATATAGGCAGCACCTACCCATGATAAATAACCGACATATTGATTCAAAGCAGTTCCAAGCAAATAGGTAATTCCAACTGAAATCATAGAAATAGTGAAAAAACCAACAAAGAGTCCTCTCCATTGTCGAAGAGCGGGCTCTTTTCCATATCTTAAGGAGGTCGCTAAAGAACAGAGATTCGCAGGCCCCGGAGTAATTGCAGTAATATAACAGAAAAAAATGAGAGAAGGAATAATGGAAATTGGCATAATTATATACCCGCCTTTCTTTTGCCCTTTGAATTGTATAATCGAAGTATAACAGAATATAATACATTTGAATAATTAAAGTATTTAATGTATTATATTCGTATTACAAATGAATAGTGATGTTATGAAAAGTATTTATATGGAAGAGAAACTCAGACAGGAGTGTGTATGGAATTAAAGAATTTACGGACATTTCAGGCAGTTGTAGATAAGGGAAATTACCAGAGAGCGGCGGAAATGCTGGGGTATACGCAATCAACAATTACGATTCAAATACAGCAATTGGAGGAAGAGCTGGGGATTCCTCTTTTTGAAAAAATTGGACGTAAAATGGTGTTAACACAGATCGGTGAAAAGGCATTGGAACAGGCAAGGGAATTGCTGATGGCTGCGGATAAACTAGCTTGTATCGGTGAAGAAGAACAGGTACTTGGCGGAAGTCTTAGAGTTGATATCGTGGAAACATTACTTTGCTATCAGATGCAGGAGATTATCAAAGAATTTCGTGAACGGGCACCACAGGTGCGGTTAATTATTCGTAATCGTAACTGCTTGAAAATTACAGAAAATGTGAAAGATGGAACTTGTGATATAGGAGTCTGTTATGCGGTTGACTGGAACAGGGAAGCATTGCAGGTTACTCCGCTTGCCGTGGACAGTGAGATTATTTTGGTTGCATCCCCTGCTTTTACGCAGAAAGACTTTGCGACACCACATCAGGTAAAGGCTGTTTCACTGATTAGTGACGAACCAGACAGCTTATTTCGCCGTCAGATAGAAGGCTATTTGCAGGAAAAGGATATTTTGTTAGATGAAACGATTGAACTTTGGAGTACGGAAGCGATTAAGAAATGTGTAATGGCAAATCTGGGATTCACCTTTTTGCCAAGATTTGTTGTAGCGGAGGAACTGAAAAGCGGGAAATTAATAGAATTAATGACTCCGATTTCCGGCATACGTGATCCGGTTTTATGTGTAAGAAATAAGAATCGCTGGATTACACCTGCCATGCATCTGTTTATGGAACTTCTGGAAGATAAGCTTACCATCAAATAGAGTCGTTGGTTAGAAAAAATAATTTTGTCAATACTCAAAAAAGAATCTGAATAAAAAATAAAAAGATGTAAGTGAGGGTATTGATGAAAGCAGTAGAAGACACCATGATTTCATTTTTAAACAAATTCGACAGATATCCATTTTTGGTAAAGATGAATGGAAAAGAGTACTTGATCGGTGACGGAAAAACAGCATTTACGATAAATCTCAAAAGGGAAATACCGGTACAGGAGTTATTAACCAGTACCTCGATTGCATTGGGAGAAGCCTATATGAAGGGCGATATAGAAGTAGAAGGAGATTTATATCAGGCATTAAATTGTTTTCTGGGACAAATGGGAAAATTTCAAACAGATACAAAGGCATTAAAAAAACTGATATTTTCTTCTCTCTCAAAGAAAAACCAGGAAAAGGAAGTTTCCTCACATTATGATATCGGAAATGAATTTTACAAATTGTGGCTGGATAAAACAATGAGCTATTCCTGCGGATATTTTAAGACGGAGAATGATTCATTGGAGCTGGCGCAACAGCAGAAGATAGAACGCATTTTACAAAAGTTATATCTGCAGGAAGGTATGACTTTATTGGATATTGGCTGTGGCTGGGGTGAATTACTGATTCAGGCGGCTAGAAAATACAAGGTACATGGAACGGGCATTACATTAAGCCGGGAACAATATAAGCAGTTTTCGGAAAGAATTGAAAAAGAAGAACTGACAGACTATCTGGTGGTAAAGCTTATGGACTACCGGGATTTAAAGACATCGGAGCTTGCATTTGACAGAGTAGTGAGTGTGGGTATGCTGGAGCACGTGGGTCGGGAAAATTATGACCTGTTTATGGAAAATGTAGCCGCAGTTTTGAAATCGCAAGGGCTTCTTTTACTGCAATATATCAGTGCCTTAAAGGAATATCCGGGTGATGCGTGGATTAAAAAGTATATATTCCCAGGTGGGGTGATTCCAAGCTTACGGGAAATAGAATTTATATTAGCAGAGCATTGTTTTTATACACTGGATGTAGAAAGTCTGCGCAGGCATTATAATCTTACATTGCTGCATTGGGATAAGAATTTTCAGGCTCATAGAGATGAAATTGAAGAAACCATGGGAACAGAGTTTACGAAAATGTGGGATTTATATTTGTGTGCCTGTGCAGCAACCTTCCAAAACGGAATTATTGATTTACACCAGATTTTAGTATCCAAAGGAGTCCATAATGAACTTCCGATGACGCGCTGGTATTGATTAGGGCGCAGGGGATGGCACTTCCTTCTATTAAAAATGCATCACCTGCGACCAGACACTTTATGAATTTTGCTGTAGAAAGGTTACGGGCTTCTATTTGAACATGGGCTGACCAATTGAATTATATTGAATTCTGACATATGAAATGATATAA
Source organism: Lachnospiraceae bacterium (assembly GCA_028692055.1). Classification (GTDB taxonomy): domain Bacteria; phylum Bacillota; class Clostridia; order Lachnospirales; family Lachnospiraceae; genus SZUA-378. The sequence continues at coordinate 6,494 of JAQUYA010000094.1, forward strand.
TTTGCAAACAATAACCATATATTCCAACGAGAACTCGGATTTTACCTTCCCGTGGAAAATTGAATGGATAATTGAATGTCAGCAAAACCTGACGAAGATAGTTGTAGAAGGAAACTGATTGAAGGCAGAAGAGTGCAGTCTGAGAGAAAGGCACAGTTATTAAAATGAATACACAGCAAATAAATAAAAAGGAAATAAAAATTCGTACAGCAACCACCAAAGATGCGAAGGAACTGCTGGCAATCTATGAGCCTTATGTGAGAAATACGGCGATTACTTTTGAGTATGATGTGCCATCGATACAGGAGTTTACGGATAGAATAGCACATACATTAGAGAAATATCCTTACATAGTTGCAGAATACAAAGATGCTATTTTAGGATATGCTTACGCGAGTGCATTTAAAGAGCGGGCGGCTTATGACTGGGCAGTAGAAACTTCTATTTATGTGAATACCAATATGAAAAAAATGGGCATAGGTGGAGTTTTATATGATTTATTAGAAAAGATACTTGCTGCACAGGGAATTTTAAATCTAAATGCCTGCATTGCATATCCAGTGGAAGAGGATCAATATCTCACCAAAGAAAGTGTCGCATTCCATACACATTATGGTTACCGGCTTGTTGGAGAATTTACACAATGTGGCTACAAGTTTAACCGCTGGTATAATATGGTGTGGATGGAAAAGCACATTGGAAAACATGTGGAAAATCAGTCTCCTGTAGTGGCTTATCAGGTTGACAAAGATATCAGTTCATGATATGGTCAGAGTAATTGAATAGGAAAGAACCGTCTTATGTGAGAAGGGCTTTTGGTAGTATGTTTTTAGCATGCTATAGGAAGTTCTTCTTTTTTAATAGTTTTTGAAGATGGAAAGAAAAGGAGAAGAAAGTCATGAATGTAGTTGGAAAAACAGTAACACATATAAAATATGGGAATGGAAAAATAATAAAAATAGAAGAAAATAAAATGGCAGTTGACTTCAAAACATCAGTAAAAACATTTATTTATCCAGATTCATTTGGACAATTTTTTACATTTACAGATAAAAAGGCGCAGCAATATATGGATTTGATGCTGGAGGTTATAACGGAAAAGCAAAGGATTAGTAAGGAAAAACAGGCGAAACTGGTTCAGGCAAGGGAATATGCAAGAAAAGTAAGTAAGAAGAATAACTCCCATGTGGTATTTGCACTCAATGATAATGTGCTGGAGGATATTATAGATAATGGAAAGGCATTTTCAGGAAACAGGGTGTCAGGAGAGTTTAAAGGCTGCCCAAGAGTTCCTAAAAATGTAAACGCAAATTCGGCATGTCTTTTGACACAAAAAGCAGTCGATGAGGGAGAAGAAGGAAGAAGCATTGTCGGAATATTTATGACAACAGAGGATTTTGTTGGTGACAAATGTGAAGACGGCTGGATTCCAAGTCATCCCAAATACCGTATCATATGGAGTGAAGAATTTGATAAAATACTATTTTGGAATTATTTTCCGGAAGATCTGAGATTGAAAAAATGGGGAAGCTCTGAGATAAAATATCTTCCAACAACCATGATAAAGAAAATTTTGGAGGATATGCTGGCGTTATCTGGTTATGATAATCAGGAAAACGAAATTTATGAATTTTATGATTATTTCTGTCAGATAAATATCGATTAATTAGAAAATAGGTATTCCTAAAACTATATTAGCAGGAGCATCTTCTTGTTATAGCAAAATACCTCTCACTTGCAAAATAAGTGAGAGGTATTTTGATTATAAAAAGTTATTCGCCCAGGAAATAGCGTCCATAAGAATCAGCAGCTTTAATTGCAGCAGCTACTGTTTCAGGAGTTACTTCAAATGGCATATTATGAAGGGTGTCGTTTGGCGCACAGGCAGCGGTTGCAACAGCCATAATCTTTTCGTCTGTAACTTCTGTTACACCAAGTTCTTTTAAAGTAACTGGAAGTCCGATTTCAATACAGAAATCAATGATATCTTCCAGCTCATCGGCAGCCATATTTTCCAATACCAGCTGTGTAATGGTACCAAAAGCAACTTTTTCACCATGGTACATATGATGGCATTCTTCTAACACCGTAAGACCATTGTGGACAGCATGAGCAGCGGCAAGACCACAACTTTCAAATCCAATTCCGGAAAGAAGCGTATTTGCTTCAATGATTTTTTCCACTGCAGGTGTGCAGGCACCAGCTTCCAATGCCAGTTTTGCCTTAACGCCATCGGACATAAGGGTATCAAAGCAGAGCTTTGCCAGTGCTAATGCAGCAAGAGTACTCATACCGCCGGCACAGGTTGCGGAAGCACTGTCGACACAGGCTTTTGCTTCAAAATAAGTAGCCAGGGCATCGCCCATACCTGCAACGGTAAGTCTTACCGGTGATTTTGTAATAATATCGGTGTCCATCATGACCAGATTTGGATTGGCAGGAAGGAATAAATATTCTTCAAATACACCGCTGTCGGAATAAATAACAGAAAGTGCGCTGCAAGGGGCATCCGTGGAAGCAATCGTAGGGCAAATAATGACTGGTGTTTTTTCGTAATATGCAACAGCCTTTGCAGTATCAAATATTTTACCACCGCCAACGCCAATCACAAGTTCGCAGCCACAGGTTTTCATAATATTACAAAGTCTGTTAATCTCATTTTTACTGCATTCTCCGTGAAATACTTCAAAAGTAATGCTGCATTCCGCTTTTTGAAAGCTTTCTTCAATGGTTTTACCAATTCGTTTCCTGCCGCCTTCACTGATTAATACCAATGCACTTTTACCATATGATTTTGCATAGGTACCAAGTTTTTTCATTTCACCTGCACCCTGTATATATTTATTAGGGCTGATTAATATTTTTGCCATGCCAATACCTCCGTTTTAGTTTTGTGATAGATTAGTTTTTGAGAATGATAAAAAAATAACAATGTCTCATATATCATTTATACATCATACGATAGGAAAAAGCAATGCAAATTGTAATTAAAATAATATTTTATAAAGTTTTTAGAAACCTGTAAAGCCAGTAAAATAGAGACTTTATGAAAGTTAACAGATAATTCTGGCACTCATTCCTTGACATTGCTAACAACAAATGTTATATAATAATTACAAGGAACAATATGCTCTATATAGCATAAAATAATGATAGGAAGGTGGTGTTCGTATGGATTTTAGTAGAGTGAATAAATATACTGTTTGCTGCAAGTTCCA
>JAQUYA010000095.1 GCA_028692055.1 Lachnospiraceae bacterium
GCACCTGAAATACCGCTTTCATAACTGCCTGAAATACCTGTGATACACTCATAAAGAGATACGAAATTCCTACGATTCTAAGATAGGTAACTCCATAGCCTATGAGTACTTCGTCATTCGTAAATATGCGCATTAGCATATCGGGAAAAACACAGGCAGCTACCGCAAACAGAAATGCTATCAGTAGCGCAATTTTCAAAACCAGTCCCAATATCTTTTCTATGGTAACCATGTCTTTCCTGCCCCAGTACTGTGCACACATCAGACTTGTTCCCAAGGTTAGTCCCAGAAAAATCAAGTTTAATACGAATTGAATCTGTCCCGCAAGCGAAACTGCGGATAATGCGTCCTGACTGACGTAGCCAATCATAATAACGTCAGCAGAACTCACCGCAGTAACAAAAATATTTTGTAAGGCAATTGGAAGTGATAATGTAAGCACCTTTTTATATACATTTTCCTTCATAACCATTCCCCGCATTTTCTCACTTTTCTTTAAATCTTTATTATAGCAATCGTATTGCTTTATTATATCGAAAGAAGTTTATCTATGTCTACAAGTAATTTAAATACTTTACTACCTCATGTTTACATGCAGACATGTTAGAACATGCACTCGCCGAGCGCATAAAAAGAGTCAGCTTGAGTAAATTTCAAGTGACTCTTTTTTAAATTATGTAAGCTTTATCTATTGTATATCTACAGTTTTTACTTTATAACGCCTTACTTAAGTATCAGTTTTTCAAATACCGGCATGGTTTCCAGAGAAACTGCAACCTCGATAAACGTTCCGCCCTTGTATACTTCCTTTGTATTTATATCCTTCCATTCAGCGCCTGCCGGGAGATATACTCTGCGGTTCTTTTCTCCGGCATGTAAAATCGGCGCCACCAGATATACGCTTCCATACAAATACTCATCTTCGATGGACCAGCAATTCTCGTCTTCCGGAAATTCATAGAAAAGGGTACGCATAACCGGAGTTCCTTTTTCATGTGCTTCCTTCATCAAATCACGTGTATAATCCCTGAGATTTTCACGAATATCCATATATTTTCGACATATCTCATAAACCTGTTCTCCGTAGCTCCAGACCTCATTATCGGCACCAGACCTGCAGGTTGCTCCTCCTGTCGTTCCTACCTGTGGCTGTCTTGGCTCTCTATCCCCATGCAGACGCATAACCGGACAGAAAGCTCCCCACTGGAACCAACGGACAAACACTTCCCGAAAGGCTTCGTCATTTGGGTCTCCTCCATGGAAGCCGCCAATATCCGTTGTCCACCACGGAATTCCGGCAATCCCCATATTCAGGCCTGCTGTCAGTTGGTTACGCATACTATCGAAGCTTGATGCGATATCCCCCGACTATACCAGCGCTCCATATTTTTGACTGCCCGCCCACGCACAACGTAACAAGTTTACAATATTTTCTTGTCCTTCTGCTTCCATGCCTTCATAAAAAGCCTGTGCATAATGCAATGGATAGGTATTTCCTATCTGCAGATTGCTTCCTGTATAGTATCGGTAGTTGTCAAAATCATAGACACTGAATTCCGGTTCTGCTTCATCTAACCAGAATACCTGAATTCCTTTTTCATAGTAATTCTTTTTCACGGTATTCCATAAGTAGTTTCTCGCACTTGGATTCGTTGTATCCAGATGTACGGTAGCTCCTTCAAAATCAAGCCCTACACGAAATCCACGTTCTGTTCTGACCAGATATCCCTTTTCCAGCATTTCCTCATAGTTATCGCAGGTCTTATCCACCGTTGGCCATATCGAAACCATCAGCTTTATATTCATCTGTTTCAATTCTTCAATCATACCTTCTGGATCCGGCCAGTACGTAGGGTCAAAACTCCAGTCGCCCTGTTTATTCCAATGGAAGAAATCAATCACAATCACATCAATCGGCAGATTCCGTCTCTTATATTCTCTTGCAATGTGCAATAATTCTTCCTGCGTCTGGTAACGTAATTTGCATTGCCAGAATCCCAATCCATATTCCGGCATCATTGGTACTTTTCCCGTTGCATTTGCATAGGCTTCCTCAAGCTCCGCAGGTGTATCTCCTGCAACCACCCAGTAGTCCAGTGCTTTGGTAGAATACGCTTCATAGCTCATAATATTTTTTCCAAATATTACCCTTCCGATACTCGGATTATTCCACAGTATTCCATACCCACGGGAGGATAATGCAAATGGTACACTTGCCTGCGAATTGCGGTGAGCCAGTTCCAAATCCAGTCCCTTTAAATCCAGATATGGCTGCTGGTACTGTCCCATACCATAGATTTTTTCTTCTTTGTCCTGCGACTCCAATCGCATGGTCAAATGATAATCTCCCCCGATAATTGCCTTAAATTCCCGGGCTTCCACCTCAATCGCACTACATTTTGTATCCATAACATCCTTGCGATTTCTGCAATATTCTTCAATTAACACTTTTCCATCCTGGTTATAAATGGTTATTTTTCCAAACTTCGATATGGTTGCTTTAATTTTACCATTTTGGATAATTCCCTGTTTTTCGTCAATCTGTACCTGCATCTTTTTTGGCACCTGCAATGCCCAGTTTTCCTCTGGCATAGTACATTCTTTCGTAGCCCTTATCCGAAGCGCATTTTCTCCCCAGGCTTCTATCCATACTTCTTCTGCATCATAATGAAATACCAGTCTGTCTTCTCTTTTAAAAATCATATTTGTACTGCTCCTCTCTAATCGTGTAATGTTGAGGCAAATGAGTGCCTATCCCTTGACTGCTCCACTTGTCATACCACTAATGATATACTTCTGCATGAATATAAATATCAGTGCAACCGGGATAATGGTAACCACGGCAAAGGCAGTTAGATAACTCCACTTTGTTCCGTATTGTCCCATGAAATTAAAAATACCTGCTGTAATCGGTCTTTTTTCCTGGTCGATAATAAAGGTCATGCCATAAGCTAAATCTCCCCAGGCATACAAGAAAGAGAAAATGCCACATACAATAACACCCTGCTTTGCAATCGGAATCAACACGCGTATAAAAGCAGTGAATCGATTACAGCCATCTATGTATGCTGCTTCTTCTAATTCTCTCGGAATACTGGCAAAATAATTCTTCAGAATTAATACAGAAAACGGAATACCAATCGTTGCATCTGCCAATATGGTAGACCAGAAGGTATTATATAAATGCATATTTTTAAACATAATAAACAGTGGAGTAAGCAATACGGATACCGGCAGCATTTGTGTTACCAGAAATCCCAGAATAATTGCTTTTTTTCCTTTGAAATTATATTTTGCAATTCCATAAGAAGCAGGCACTGCCAAAACAATAGCAATTAGCATGGAAGAAATTGCAATGATTAAACTATTGGCAAAGGAACGGAACATGTTAAAATCTCCGCTTTGAAGCTGCGCCTTGTAAGATGCATCATTTAAAATATGTGGCCAAAAGGTAGGAGGAATTTGAAATATTTCCTGTTCTGTCTTTAGAGAGGTCACAAATATCCAGTAAAGCGGAAATAATAGTACTGCAAATAAGAGTAATGCAACGATGCAATATCCTATGTTTTGTTTCCTGCTTATTTTCTTATCTTCATCCATTATGCTTCCTCCTCCGAATATACATATTTTAAATAAATCAGACTAATGATAAACAATATAACAAATAAAATATTAGCAACCGCAGCACCCTTGCTATATTTGAATAATTCAAAGGATAATTTATAAGAATACGTTGATAATACCTGTGTCGAATTAACTGGTCCTCCACTTGTCATAACATAGATTAAATCATACACTTTAAAGGTATATATAAATCCCAGAATTAATACGGACTCTATCGTTGGTTTTAATAATGGCAATGTAATCTTCGTAAATAAGTGAAACTTATTAGCTCCATCTATGGAAGCACTTTCATATAATTCCTTTGGTATCGTAGTTAACCCTGTGGAAATTAATATCATATTAAAAGGAATACCAATCCATATATTTGCAATAACAACTGCTATCATAGCTGTCTTTGGATTTGTCAGCCAGTCAATATTATTGCTTATCAGGCCTAAGCCCTGTAAAAAGTAATTGATAATACCAACATCTGTTCCAAACATAAATTTAAAAATCAAAGCCGTTACTGTTATCGGTATCATCCAGGGCATCATTAGTAAGCCCCGTATCGGTTTTGCTATTTTAAAGTTTTTATTAAAAAATACCGCTAATGCGAACCCAATCACAAACTGAAACAGCAGGCATGCAACGGTAAAGAAAAGTGTATTCCAAAGGGATGTCATCAAAACATGATCCTGTTGAAATAATTCTATATAGTTTTGAAACCCAACAAATGCTTTTGTGTCCGCTTTTAATGTTTTTAGTGTAACATCCTGAAAGCTCAAAATAATATTACTGACTATCGGATATCCTACAAAAAAGAGCATATATGCAAATGCGGGAAGTACAAATAAATAACCTATGTTATCATATTGAAAAAATTTTTTCATTTTTCCCATGTTCTTCCTCCATAACCGTGTGATTATAAGAGGGACAGATTATTGAACCACCTGTCCCTCCAATTCACTTCTTTTTATGACGATATTGTAACAATAAGTCCTATCCTATTGCCCTACAATACTGTCAATTGTTGCCTGAGCCTTTGCTGCTGCATCTTCCGGGGTGCTTCCGCCTGTCATAACTTCATTGAATGCCAGAGAAATTGCATCGGACACATCCGGCCACTCTGGAAGAGGACCTCTCGCCTGTGCATATTCCATCTCATCTACAAATATCTGATACACTGGGTCACCGTCAAACTGTCCTGCTGCCAGTGTCTTATCTGCTGATATGTATCCCATTGTATTCATCATATAAAGACAGGTTTCATCACTGGTTGCATATTTCAAAAAGTCGATTGCTCCATCTTCATTTCCACCAGCTATCACAGCGTAGTTCTCACCGCCAAGTCCTGATGCCTGTTGCGTATCCTGTGGAATCATTGCTACATTCCAGTTCAAATCCGGTACTTCTTCACGCATAGTCGGAACCTGCCAGGTACCATTAATCATCATGGCTAAGTTACCTGAGATAAATTGGTTCATAGTATCGCCCTGTGTCCAGTTGATTGCTTCTTTTGTCATTGCTCCGGAGTCTACCAGACCTTTTACAAAGTTTAATGCCTTAATTCCACCATCGGAATTAATCTCATAAGAAGTACTTCCTGTAGACCATACCCATGGTAAGAAATTAAAGGTTCCTTCTTCATTTTGCAAACTGCAGAATGCTAATCCTGGTCTTGTGTCCGTGGTGCATTTTGCTGCTACATCCTGTAATTCATCCCATGTCGTAGGTACTTCACAGCCTGCCTCTTTTAACATATCTTCATTATAGAATAAGCATAAACAGTTGCTTCCAAATGGAACACCATATAATTTACCGTCTAAGGTACAGGAATTAACCGGTCCATCATAATAATTGCTCACATCAAACTTGCCTGTAATATCAGCGAAGATGCCCATTGCTGCATAGGATGCATGATCCGGATTATCCAGAATTACTAAATCCGGTAATTCATCTGCTGAGGCACCAATTGATAATTGTTTCTTAAAATCTGCGAATGGAACATACTTTGCTTCTACCTTTACGCCCTCTTGCGAAGCGTTGTAATCATCAATAATCTTATTTAATGCTGCCTGATGTCCTTCCGTTTCCCAATAGTACCAGATGGTAACATCGCCGGATGCACTACCCGTTTCTGCACTGGCACTTTCTGTGCTTTCTGCACTCTCTGTACTTACTGCTGTTTCTTCTGTTGCTTCCCCATTGTTTCCGCTTGTTGCCGCATTAGAACCACATCCCATTAAAAGTGATGCCGTTAATGCTGTTGTCATAAGTGTTGCTAATACCTTTTTCATTTTGTTCCTCCTTCTCTAATTTGTTTGTAATTAAAGAATACTCATTTTCTTCAAAATATAAAATGACACATTTCTTAAAAAGGATAACTTATCTAATCTTATTTATTTGTTTTTCGATATTCAGCCGGTAACTGTCCTGTACTTTCCCTAAAAACCCGGCTGAAGTATTTCGCATCGGTATAACCTACCTTTTCCGCAATTTCATATAGCTTCATATTGCTGCCAAGTAACAGTTCTTTTGCCTTTTTCATACGCAGCTCTTTGATAAAGGTACTAAAATTAACCCCTACTTCCCGATGAAACTGTGTTCCGAGGTACTCTGGTGTAATATTTAGTCTGGTTGTGATTTCATCCAATGTGATACCCGTGTCATAAAATTCCTGAATCATACTTTTCGCTCTCTTTATAGTCAAAGAGGCCGTACCATTTTCCATTTGAACATCCGGGGTTATATTTTCCAACACTTCTTCAAACACCTGCTCCAGTTGCATCAGACTCACTGCATTCATGATGGTTTCCAGAATTTTCTGTTGTTCCACATTTTCTTCCCTTAAGGTTCCGATTTCCTTTGCCAGATTCATCATTGCCCATAGGAATCGAACATAAGATTCTTTAATTTCTTTTGGTCTGTATACTTGTCCGTCTGCAAAATAGCTTTTAAAACGCTGCATACATTTATTTACCTTTGTCATATCATAGGTACATAATGCTATTTTCATTTCATTCTCTAAATCAATCGGATATACACACGGAAAGGTCTGTACCTGTAATATCTTCGGATAAGAAATCATTATCGTTCCACCTAAAGCAATATTCCATTCCATATATTTTGCCAATGTCTGCGTTGCTTCTTTTAACTGTGTAATCCCATCAACATTCGTCCAGCCACAGCCTATCTCCTGCCTGCTGTTCTTTCCATAATACTGCATGATGTAATTTTGAAACCACCGCTCAACCTTAGCCAGCTCTTTACATTTATACAGAATAAGTAATAACATATATTCTTTCGGATTATCCAGTATGCAGTATTTCAGGTCTTCCTTTTTGTCAAGTTCCGCTGTTAATTCATGTTTCATTTTTTCGCTTCTATCGGCATATTTCTTTCCTGCATGTTCCTTACCTACATATATCTGCACTTCCGCAAAGGTTTCACTTCCTGAAAATTTATATTTTTTTTGAATGAACTGATAAAGCTCCTCGTTTGGCTGCATTCCTCCATATATGATTCCAAACATGATATTTTCCATATCACCCAATATTTGCGGATTGTCTGTCTTTTCTTCTTCCATCTGACGTTCAATGGATTTTATTGCCTGTGCGAAATCACTTACCACAATTGGCTTTAATAAATACTCATTTACTCCCAGCTTTATCGCTTCCTGCGCATAAGTAAACTCTGAGTATGCACTTAACACAATTGCTTTGAACTTTATTCCTTCCGCCTGCAATTGTGTCAGCATTTGCAAACCGTCCATACTTTCCATTCGAATATCGGTAATCACTAATTCCGGTCTGAGATTGCGTATAAGCGTAAGCCCCTCTTCTCCGTTTTCAGCCTCTCCTGCAATTTCATGCTGGGAAAACATCTTATGTATAAGATTGCATATTCCTTCCCGAATTCTTATTTCATCCTCTACCACTACGATTTTCATTGTCATTCCTCATCATATTTATCTGCATTATCTATATTGTTGGTGTCCTTTGGTATTATAATCGTTACTTTTGTTCCCTCTCCATATGTACTGTTGATATGGACTCCTGCTGCTTCTCCATAATACATTCTGATACGCGTAATTGCATTTTCCATTCCAATATGATTTTTATCCTGTAAGGTTCCAAACTCTTCTCTATTCATTTTTTCTAATACAGAAGCTTCGATTCCTTTTCCATTATCTTCTATCTCAATCTCTATCGTGCCATTTTTTAAGCTCATTTTTACATAAAGTATATGTGTCCGCTTCATTCCTTCAAATCCATGTAAAATTGCATTTTCTATAAAAGGCTGTAGCAGCAGCTTATGTATAGGCATCTCATATAGTTCCTGGTCCACGTGTATATTGCAGGTAAATGTATTTTTCAATCTCGTCTGTTGTAAAAAAATGTATTTTTTTAACCATTCTACCTCATCTCGTATGGTTACGATGCCATTACTATTATCAATTGCATAGCGAAGTATGGTTGCCAAAGCACTAATCGCATTGCTTATCTCATATTTTTCTATTTCAATTGCCATCCAGTTAATCGTGTCTAAAGTATTATATAGAAAATGTGGATTAATCTGTGCTTCCAGTGCCTTTATCTCTGCATTTCTTTGTTTTATACCCGCTGCCTTCTCTTTTTCACTTGCCTCCTGCAGCTTTTCGAGGGTCAGATTAAATTCCTTCGCTATGTTCTCTATCTCAATTGGCATATTCGCATCGACTTCTACACGTGCTGCCAATTCTCCTTCTCCTGCCTTATTCATCGCAAAGACTACTTTCTTAACAGAAGCCGTTAATTGCTCTGTAAGGAATATAATGATTCCTGTGATAATTACCATGGAAGCCAGAATAACCATAGATAGCAGATTTCTCTGTACCTGCAATTTATCCATTGTTTTCCTTTGGTCAGATACATTCACAATATTCCAGGACAGATTATCATCATAAAATATTCTTAAAATATCAAAAAGAAGTTGTAAAATGATTAGAAGTACTCTATACTATCAAAGTATTGCTTTGGTTTTATCTGAAACCAAAGCAATCAAATATCTTGGCTGTTCAGCCAATATTTCACAATTTTTTAAAATAAAAGTAAAATAGAGAAAGGAATTGAAAGCACTTGCATATGAAATGCAGTCCGATTATAATTTATCTTATACAAAATTATTTCATACAGGTACTTTCAGCAAAAGGAACACTGTATGAACAAAAGAACGATTGAAGAATTGAACATTATCGATGATTTCCTGTTTTTGGAAATGATTAATTACGGAGAAGAAGGAAAAGAATTTTGCCGCTTATTACTTAGCACGATTCTGGACAGACCGATTGGCGAAGTGAAAATTACCGCCTAAAAGGTAATGACTCCCGGAAGCACGACCCAGCATGGAGTACGGTTAGATGTCTGCATTGAAGAAATCGCATGCGAAAATGGAAACACAGATGGAAATGCCGGCGAGAGCAAAAACACATGCGAAAATAGAGATACACGCGAGAATAGGAACACCATAAATGCAGAGGTAACAAACCACATACAGGATATCTACGATGTGGAAATGGAGAATCGAAAAAGCACAGAAATCAAAAAAAGTCTTCCAAAGCGCAGCCGTTATTACCACTCTATGATTGACCGAAATCTCATGTGGTATACCGCAAAGACACAAATTGTAGAAGATGTAACGATTCCCTATGATGATGGATCCACTACGATTTATCTGTATACAAGGGGCGTCATGGAAAAAGACAAAAAGGAACTGGCAGAACTATTGCATTATATCGAAGATAGTAAAGAGGATAATGTAAGTAATCCTACCGTTGCGAAAGTTCACAGATTTACAGAGCAGGTAAAAAAGGACAAGGAGGTTGGAATTGGTTATATGAAAACAATCGAATATGAAAATTTTATACGCGAAGAAGGGTTTGAACTTGGTGAAAAACGTGGCATAATGCAAGGCTATATTCAAGCCTGCCAGAAAGTAAAGTTATCCAGGGAAGAAACTTTACAAAATATCATAGAAGAATATCAATTAACTGATGCCTCCGCAAAAGAAATGCTGGATAAATACTGGAAGTAAAACTTTAA
>JAQUYA010000014.1:0-14428 GCA_028692055.1 Lachnospiraceae bacterium
ATTCCATGGCAATGATGCCTATAAGTGCACTTTTTCCATTAATGAGTATGGAATATTTTGGTGGAACCAGTACGCATGCAAGTATTGTTGAAACAGTATTTTCTGTGGGATACCTAGTAGGAGCATTGATTCTTGCCAGATGGGGTGGTACAAAGAATCGTGTATACACGATTGCCCTATCCTATTTAATGATGACCGTGGCATTACTGGGTACCTTTCTGCTGCCGACTACTGCGTTTCCACTGTTTATATTTTTTGCAGGAATTATGGGATTGTCCGGACCTTTTTATTGGGGCACCTATACGCCACTTTTACAGACTCATTTTAAGGACGCCTATATGGGAAGAGTATTGTCAATTACGAATAGTATCCGTTTTATTATTGGTCCCGTTGCATTGGTTATATCAGGATTGGTTGCGGATATCTGGGGAGATGAAAAATGGTTTCTCATTGCAGGAATTATAGTGTTGTTCTGTGCGTTGTTATTACTTGTCTGCCGCCAGATGAGAGAATACGACCAGTAAGAAAGATATAGGTATTTTACATACAATTGTGTTTGCAATTGAAACAAAATAGGTTATACTAATAGATAATTGAGCATAGATATCTTTGGTGTGCAAAATTACAAAAGTGAAAATAAAGCAAACGGGAGGCGTGTAAATAAACCTTCACAGGTTGCGAGAAAGGTATGGTTATTAAAATGGCTATAAATAAGAAGAAAAAAGATAGTACCTTTGACAAAGACCTTTTTATTAGAAGCGTTTTATATAATGTGAAAACGTTATATCGAAAAACGATGGAAGAGGCAACAGAACAACAGATTTTTCAGGCAGTATCCTATGCAATTAAAGATGTGGTAGTCGATGGCTGGCTGAAAACACAAAAAGAATATGATGAAAAGGATCCCAAAATTGTATACTACATGTCTATGGAGTTCCTCATGGGAAGAGCTCTTGGCAATAATATCATTAATTTACGTGCATATGATGAAGTACGAGAGGCATTAGATGAATTGGGCGTAGATCTAAATGTAATAGAGGATCAGGAACCAGATGCAGCTCTGGGCAATGGCGGACTGGGACGTCTGGCAGCCTGCTTCCTTGATTCACTGGCAACATTAGGCTATGCAGCATATGGATGTGGTATCCGTTATAAATATGGTATGTTTAAGCAGGCAATTCGCAATGGCTACCAGATTGAACAGCCGGACGACTGGCTGAAGGAACCAAATCCATTTGAACTTCGTAGACCGGAGTATGCAAAGCAGGTTAATTTTGGTGGTTATGTGACCATTGAAAAGGACGAATTTGGCAAGGAACATTTTAAACAGGAGGGCTATCAGTCTGTACAGGCAATTCCTTATGACTTACCGATTGTTGGTTATGGAAATGGAATTGTAAATACGCTTCGAATCTGGGATGCTCAGGCAGTAGAGTGTTTCCGTCTGGATTCCTTTGACAAGGGTGATTATCAAAAAGCCGTAGAACAGGAAAACCTGGCACGCAATATCGTAGAGGTTTTGTATCCAAATGATAATCATTATGCAGGAAAAGAGCTTCGCTTAAAACAACAGTATTTCTTTATTTCTGCAAGTGTACAGGAAGCCGTAGAGAAATATATGCGTAAGCATGATGATATTCGCAAGTTACATGAGAAAGTAACATTCCAGATGAATGATACTCATCCAACGGTTGCAGTAGCAGAGCTGATGCGTGTCCTCATGGACGAATATGAACTGGAATGGGATGAAGCCTGGAAAATTACAACAAAATCCTGTGCCTATACCAATCATACCATTATGTCAGAGGCACTGGAAAAATGGCCAATCGAATTATTCTCAAGATTATTGCCTAGAATCTACCAGATTGTAGAAGAAATTAATCGTAGATTTATTTTGGATATCCAGAGCAAATATCCGGGTGACCAGAATAAAATTCAAAAAATGGCAATTATATATGACGGTCAGGTCAAAATGGCACATCTTGCAATTGCGGCAGGTTATTCGGTAAACGGTGTTGCCAGATTACATACGGAAATATTAAAGACACAGGAATTAAAAGATTTCTATGAGATGATGCCGGAGAAATTCAATAATAAGACAAACGGTATTACGCAGAGAAGATTCCTGCTGCATGGCAATCCACTGCTGGCAAAATGGGTAAATGACCATGTCGGTGCCGACTGGATTACGGATTTACCAAAGATTAGTAAATTAAAACTCTTTGTGGACGATGCAAAGGCACAGCAGGAGTTTATGAATATTAAATATCAAAATAAAGTACGTCTTGCACGATACATCTTAGAGCATAATGGTATTGAAGTAAATCCGCGTTCTATCTTTGATGTACAGGTAAAGAGATTACATGAGTACAAACGTCAATTGTTAAATATTTTACATATTATGTATCTTTATAATGAATTGAAGAAACACCCGGAAAAGGACTTTTATCCACGCACCTTTATCTTTGGTGCAAAAGCAGCAGCGGGCTACCAGAATGCAAAACTGACAATTAAGTTAATCAATTCCGTTGCAGATGTCATCAATAATGACAGTGCCATAGAAGACAAGATAAAAGTAGTATTCATTGAAGATTACCGTGTATCCAATGCGGAATGGATATTTGCGGCAGCTGATGTTTCGGAGCAGATATCCACTGCAAGTAAAGAAGCTTCCGGTACCGGTAATATGAAATTTATGCTGAATGGTGCACCTACACTTGGAACCATGGACGGTGCTAATGTGGAAATCGTGGAAGAAGTGGGCGAGGAAAATGCATTTATCTTTGGCTTGAGTTCTGATGAAGTCATTCAATATGAGAAATTTGGCGGCTATAATCCAATGGATATCTTTAATAATGATGCGGATATTCGTGAGATTCT
Source organism: Lachnospiraceae bacterium (assembly GCA_028692055.1). Classification (GTDB taxonomy): domain Bacteria; phylum Bacillota; class Clostridia; order Lachnospirales; family Lachnospiraceae; genus SZUA-378. The sequence goes on from JAQUYA010000014.1 coordinate 2,881, forward strand.
GATGCAGCTGGTAAATGGTACCTATGCAAAGAATGACACAGAATTATTCCGTCCATTATACAATTCTTTATTAAATACGCAGTGTACTTCAAGAGCAGATACCTATTTTATCTTAAAGGATTTCCGCTCCTATGCAGAAGCACAACAACGTGTAGAGGAAGCCTATAAGGACGAGAAACGCTGGGCTAAGATGGCAATGATGAATGTAGCCTGCTCCGGCAAGTTCACTTCAGACCGAACCATACAGCAGTATGTAGATGAGATTTGGCATTTAGACAAAGTTGTATTACCAAATAATGCATAAGAATAAAAACACAAAGCAGGCTGGATACAATATTTCTTAAGTATCCAGTCTGTTTTTTTTTCTGAGTCGAGATAGAAAAATATAAAACATACCACACTCTTTATTGAACTAAATCATTAAATAGTATAGAATGATACATGGAACAAAAGGTCAGACAAGGCATGTTTGATGCAGAGTATCATAGAGTGAAAGAGTGAAATAATTTGACAATTATTTCACACTATTGATTTGTACGTGACCAAAGGTCACAGATGGGAATAAATACAAAAAAGAGAAAATATAAATAATTAGGAGGCTATACATGGTATCATTATTAGAAAGCGGAGCATACCTGCTCAATGGAACGGAAATTGTTCCAGACAATGGGGAAGCAGGCGCAGCAATCAAAAGTAAAACCGGAGTTGAAATCACGAAAGATGCAGCGGCAAAGAATACAATTGCCTATCATATCTTGGAGAAACACAATACTTCCGGAAATATGGACAAGCTAAAGGTTAAATTTGACAAGCTGACTTCCCACGATATTACCTTCGTAGGAATCATACAAACAGCACGTGCTTCGGGTTTGGAAAGGTTTCCGATTCCATATGTTCTGACAAACTGTCACAATTCCCTTTGTGCAGTAGGCGGAACCATTAATGAGGACGACCATGTATTTGGTCTGACCTGTGCAAAAAGATACGGTGGAATGTATGTGCCACCTCATCAGGCAGTCATTCATCAATTTGCAAGGGAAATGCTTGCAGGTGGTGGAAGAATGATACTGGGTTCAGACAGTCATACTCGTTACGGTGCTTTAGGAACCATGGCAATGGGGGAAGGCGGACCGGAATTAGTAAAGCAGTTATTATGTCAGACCTATGATATCAATATGCCGGGTGTTGTTGGTGTTTACCTGAAAGGGGAACCAATGAAGGGGGTTGGTCCACAGGACGTGGCACTTGCTATCATCGGGGCGGTATTTGGCAATGGTTATGTAAAGAATAAGGTTATGGAGTTCGTAGGACCTGGTGTTGCAAACTTAAGTGCGGATTTCCGTATTGGCATTGATGTTATGACTACAGAAACGACATGCTTGTCATCTATTTGGAAAACAGATGACAATATCAAAGAATTTTATGAGATTCACGGACGTAGTGAAGATTATGCAGAATTAAATCCGGGACAGATAACTTATTACGACGGTATGATAGAAGTGGATCTGAGTGAAATTAAGCCAATGATTGCAATGCCTTTCCACCCGAGCAATGTATATACGATTGAGGAGGTCAATGCAAACCTCACGGACATTTTACATGATGTAGAGAAAAAGGCACTGGTTAGTTTGGACGGAGCCGTAGATTATAAACTGACAGATAAGATTATCGATGGCAAATTATATGTGGAACAGGGAATTATCGCAGGCTGTGCCGGTGGTGGATTTGAAAATATCTGTGCGGCAGCAGACATTTTAAAGGGAACCAGCATTGGTTCAGATGAATTTACCTTAAGTGTTTACCCGGCATCGACTCCTATCTATATGGAATTAGTGAAAAATGGCTGTGCCGCAAGTCTGTTACAGACAGGTGCTATTGTGAAAACTGCATTCTGTGGACCATGCTTTGGCGCGGGAGATACACCGGCGAACAATGCATTCAGTATCAGACATTCGACCAGAAACTTCCCGAACAGAGAAGGTTCCAAGCTGCAGAATGGTCAGATATCGTCAGTTGCTCTTATGGATGCACGTTCCATTGCAGCAACTGCAGCCAACAAAGGCTTCTTAACACCTGCAACAGACGTAGATGTTACTCTGAATAAATATAAATATTTCTTTGACAAGACCATTTATGAGAATCGCGTATTTGATTCGAAGGGCGTTGCAGATGAAAGTGTAGAAGTAAAATTTGGACCAAATATCAAAGACTGGCCGGCAATGAGTGCTTTGACAGAGAATCTGGTATTAAAGGTAGTAGCAGAAATCCATGACCCAGTTACCACCACAGATGAATTGATTCCATCTGGTGAAACATCTTCCTACCGTTCGAATCCACTTGGACTGGCAGAATTTACCTTATCCCGTAAAGACCCGGCTTATGTAGGACTTGCAAAAGAGGTACAGAAGGCGGAAAAATCAAGAGAAGAAGGCAAAGATATGGCAGCAGCCTATGCAGAGATAGCACCAGTACTTGCCAAAGTTACCAAAGAGTTCCAGAATGTAACGCAGGAAAATACAGGTGTTGGTTCAACCATCTTTGCAGTGAAACCAGGCGATGGTTCAGCGAGAGAACAGGCAGCTTCCTGCCAGAAGGTATTAGGTGGCTGGGCGAACATTGCAACGGAATATGCAACGAAACGATATCGTTCCAACCTAATTAACTGGGGAATGCTTCCATTTTTGATTGAAAAAGGAACGCTTCCATTTACGAATAAAGATTATTTATTTATACCAGATATCAGAAAAGCAGTGGAAGAAAAAGCAGCAGATATCAAAGCCTATGTAGTGAAGGAAAGCGGATTGGTAGAGTTCAATCTTCAATTGGGAGAATTGACTGACGAAGAACGACAGATTATCTTAAAGGGCTGTCTAATTAACTATAACAGAGTGAACTAAATAAAACGAAAGACCTTTTGCCGGAAGATAGTGCAAAAGGTCTTTTTTTCGTATATAATCAAAGTAATGATATAGAAAAGTAGGGTTACTATGTATACAATTGTGGTTGCAGATGATGAGGAAGAATTGCGTAAGGCGATTATTCGTAAAATTGAATGGGAAAAGATAGGTTTTCAGCTTGTGGGAGAAGCAGAAAATGGGGCGGAAGCATTGGAAATGGTTGAAAAACTGAAGCCGGATTTACTGCTTTCAGATATTCGTATGCCTTTTATCTCAGGGATAGAACTGGCAAGACAGGTTCGGGAGATACGTCCGGGAACAAATATTGCTTTTTTGAGCGGCTTTGATGATTTCAGCTATGCACAGCAGGCGATTCAATATAATATTATCAGCTATATGCTGAAACCAATATCGGTGACAGAGCTTACCGAGGAATTGATTAAAATTAAAGATAAGATAGATGCAAAATTTAATGAATTCATAGGTCAGCAGAAGGTAGATTTGGAAGTGTCTGGTTTCTTATTGCCTTTATTATTGGACGATATTAGGGCTAACGATTATGAGAACAGTGAGCGTTATTTAAGAAATAAAGCAATTGCATGTGGGGTCATGCGGGATGAAAATAATGACTTTCGCTATGCCGTAATTACCACCAGTGTAGTAAACACACAGGGAATAAACTGTACCAGCGAGGCAATTAGCAATTCTATAGACAGTATTGTGAAGAAATACATGAAATGTGAAAGTTTTTATTCCGAAGGGAAGGTTATCACCTTATTAATTGCGACACCGGTTTCCTTTGAAAAATATCTACATATTCTGGTGGAAGAAATTATACAGACCATGGAACGTATTATGCAGCTTCAGTGTCGGGTGGGTGTCAGCAGAGTGGCAGATAAACTGGCGCGTTGTCATGAAGCGTACCGTGAGGCCATGAAGGCGATGAGCTACTCGGAATGCGACAGCAGTGAAGTACTCTATATTGCAGATGAAGAACGTGGAAATACTTTTGATGCAGAGAGTATGGTGGGAATGATTGGCAAAGTGGAAAACCTGATACGAAGTGGATCGGAGAAGGAATTAACAGAATGCTTCCAACAGATTTTCGATACTATGATGGAAAATCGCGTGAGTACTTCAACGGCGAATTTTATGCTGGTTCAATTATTATCGTCGGTATGCCGCATTGCATATGCAGTATCAGAGATGGATGTGATGCCTCAGCTACAGGAACACTCTATGATGAGTGGATTAAGCTTCTTTAATAATTCCTATAGAGATATTCAGGGAGAAATCACAAAATTCTGTCTGGAAGTCAGGGAAATGATTGCGGAGCAGAAAAAGAAAAGCAGCAAGGTTTTCTGTGAAAAAACATTGGAAATCATTGAAAAAGAGTTTGGAGATGCAGAACTTTCCCTGGTATCAGTCAGCAACGAGATAAGTGTGAGTCCGAATTATCTGAGTGCGCTAGTGAAGAAGATGACAGGCTATACCTTTGTAGAATTATTAACGAAGAAGCGAATTGAAACAGCGAAGGAATTATTATTGTGCACTCCTATGAAAATCCGGGAGATTTCAGAGAAATGTGGGTATAATGACCAACATTATTTCAGCTATTGCTTTAAGAAATACAGTGGAATTTCACCCAATGCACTAAGACAACAGAACAATGAGCAGGGCTAGACGAAGGGAAAAGATAGGAATAAAGATGAGAGTAAAAATGGGGAAAAAGAAAAATACACGAGTGTCCCTGCCTATGGTAACGACCCTGCTGGTAATTGGTATGGTGTTAATTACCCTGATAGGAGCACTTTTTGTCTTTATGAGTGTATATCGGGATTCTGTGACACAAAATGCAGTTACGAATAGTGAACAGGCAGTGACACAGGTATATAATACCGTCAGTAATTATACGGAAGATATGGATGAAATCATGATAAAAATTCAAGAATCCTACCAGAAGCCAACGGCAGAGAGAGCCGATTTTTTGGATGCACTGATGCATGTCCGCTCCGATGTGGTATCCATTACCACCTACAGTCAGACAGGAAGATTGCAGGAATGCTGGGCAAATGATTACACCTTGAAAGACAGACCGGTAGAGAATCTTTCTTATATCAAAGATTTGGTACATAGTGGAGAACGATACTATATTTCAGAGCCTCATGTGGAAACCTTATTGGTTAATTATTATCCATGGGTGGTAACCATGGCAAGACAAATAGAGCGTTCTGACGGGAGTGACATATGGGTAGCCATGGATATCCGCTTTTCCGAGATAGCCAATTATGTGGATAATGTCGGAATCGGACAGCATGGATATTGTTTTATCGTGGACGAGGATGGCTCTATTATTTATCACCCCCAGCAACAGTTGATATTTTCCGGACTAAAAAAAGAAGATACAAGCTCCATAGCAAAGCTGGAGGACGGAACGATAACGGACGGAAATGTCATCTATTCGATAAAAACATTAAATAATAGTGCATGGCGAGTGGTGGGTATTAGCTTTGTGGATGAGATGATTACTTCGAAAATAGATGAGGTATTGAGGTCACTTGCAATTCTTTTATTTATGGTGTTGATTGTTGCTGTTTTCAGCAGCCTGATACTTTCCTATGCAATATCCAGCCCTATTCACAAATTAGTTCTTGCAATGGGAGAATTTGAGCAGAATGCAATTGAATTTTCGCATCAATCGATACATGGAACCGCGGAGATACATGCATTATCGGATTCCTTTGGACATATGGTAGTACAGATTCAGGGGTTGATGGAACAGGTAAAGGAAGAACAGGTTTCGCTGCGAAAGACAGAACTAAAGGCGCTGCAGGCACAGATAAACCCACATTTCTTATACAATACACTAGATGCCATTGGCTGGTTATGTGAAGAGGAAAGAAATAGAGATGCGGTTGAAATGGTGAATGCATTAGCAAAGCTTTTCCGTATCAGTATCAGTAAAGGGCATGAATTAATCACTATAGAACAGGAATTGCAGCATGCGGAAAGCTACCTTAAGATAGAAAAATTTCGTTATAAGAATCAATTTGTATATTCTTTTGATGTGGATAATACCTGTCTGCCGTACCTGTGCAATAAAATTACGCTGCAGCCGATTATCGAGAATGCCATTTATCACGGGCTGAATCGTATGGTTGACGAAGGCGAGATAAAAATCGTTATAAAGGAAGACGGCGATGATGTTGTATTTAGTGTGGAAGATAATGGAATCGGCATGACACAGGAGCAATGTGAAGAACTGCTGGGAAAAGAAGCAAAGGATCGTACCGGAATCGGCATTAAAAATGTAAATGACAGAATAAAGATTTATTTTGGTGAAAAATATGGTCTGCAAATTACGAGTGAACTTGATGAAGGAACAAAAGTGACGATTCGTATGCCGAAAATCAAGGAGGGTACGTATGAAACAAAGTAGAAAAGCAAAAATACTCCTTGCCTGCTTTATGATTACCAGCCTGATGCTGAATACAGGGTGTGGACGTCAGGTCGCGGAAATATCCAATAAACATTATGTGGCACTTATTACAAAATCAACCGACTCTGCTTTTTGGAAGTCCGTCTACGCGGGTGCAAATGCTGCAGGTACAGAATATAACCTGAATATTACCTGCAATGGTCCTTCCGCGGAAGAAGATTATACAACACAAAATATGATGATTAAAAATGCAGTTGCAAATGGTGCAGAAGCACTTGTCTTTTCGGCTGTGGACTACGAGGCAAATGCAGAAGCAATCAATGAGGCGGCAAATCAGGGAGTAAAGATTATCAGTATTGACAGTGATGTAAACAGTGACAAGGTAAGCGCCCATATCAGCACGAACAATTACCAGGCAGGAAAAATGGCAGGGAAAGCGGTTATTGAAAGTGGTGAGAAAGTACTTAATATAGGTATTGTTAATTATGCCGTAAATGCGGAAAACGGACAGCAGCGAGAGCAGGGATTTCGCGACAGAGTAAAGAATGATAAAAGAACCACCATTATCAGTACGATTAATGTCCCATCCACGACAGAAGATGCAAAAGCAGCTACGATGGAAATGCTAAAGCTGCACCCGGAGATTAACGTGATAGCAACCTTTAACGAATGGACAAGCCTTGGAGTAGGCTGGGCAGTTAAGAATATGAACCTTGCAGATAAAACGATGGTGGTAGCATTTGACAGTAATGTCATATCGGTAGGAATGCTGGAAACCGGGGAGGTAGATGCACTTGTCGTGCAGAATCCTTATGCTATGGGTTATCTCGGAGTAGAGGCAGCATACAAAATCATCAATGGGCAGGAAATAGAAAATACAGATATAGACACAGAAACCACTCTGATTACCCGTGAAAATATGTTTGATCAGGACTGCCAGAGAATCTTATTTGCATTTGATTAAGTAAATATTTGTACCCTCAGAGTAAAATATCACATGTCAAATAGAAAAGTTTTTTCCTATAATGAACTCGTAAACAAAAACAGAAGGTTCTTTAGGGAGGAACAAACATGAAAAAGAAAATTTTAAGTGTAATGTTAAGTACCGTAATGGTAGCATCTATGTTAGTTGGATGTGGAAGTACCGCAACACCAGCAGCTACAGACACAAAGACAACAGAAGCAGCAACAGAAGCTGGCGATGTAGCAGAAGCAGCAACAGAAGCTGCGGAAACAGTAGCATCTGATGTAAATGCAGGTGTGTTCTACTATACATATTCAGATACTTACATTGCAAGCGTTCGTACTGCTCTTGATGCAGCATTGACAGAAGCAGGTATTGCTTATCAGGATTTTGATGGCAACAGCAATCAAACAACACAAAATGAGCAAATTGATACGGCACTCAGTCAGGGTGTAAACTTATTAATCGTAAATATTGTAACTTCAGGTTCTGTTGATGCATCTCAGGCAATCGTTGATAAAGCATCTGCAGCAGGCGTACCGGTTGTATTCTTCAATCGTGCTGTTGAAACAGATGATGAAGAAGGAACGGTACTTGGAAGCTATGATAAATGTGCATTTGTTGGAACAGATGCTCCAGAAGCTGGACATATGCAGGGTAAAATGATTGGTGAATACGTAACAGAGAACTTTGATACCATTGATTTAAATGGCGACGGTAAAATCAGCTACGCAATGTTCATGGGCCAGTTAGGAAATGTAGAAGCTATCTATCGTACACAATATGGTGTAGAAGATGCAAACGCAGTATTAACAGCAGCCGGCAAACCAGAATTAGAATATTTTGATTCTTCTAACTCAGACAGCTATCAGGTTGACCAGGACGGTAACTGGAGTGCTACAGCAGCTAACAACTATATGAATACAAACCTTGCTCAGTACAGCGAAGCAAATAAGAACATGATTGAACTTGTTATTTGTAACAATGACGGTATGGCAGAAGGTGTTGTATCCGCATTAAATGATAAAGGCTACAACTTAGGAACAGATGATTGTGTAACAATCCCAGTATTTGGTGTTGATGCAACAGATGCTGCAAAACAGTTAATTACAGATGGTAAAATGACTGGAACAATTAAACAGGATGCAGAAGGTATGGCAAACGGAATCGAGTTCTTAGCAGCAAACGTAGCTGCTGGAAAAGAATTAATGGCTGATACAACGGATTTCAATATCTCTGAAAAAGTTAGCAACAAAATTTATATCCCATACGCTCCATACACTGGCGAATAAAAATGTTGAAAAGCTGGCTACCGTGTAAGCGGTAGCCTCTTTAAAAATGGAGGGATAATTTATGGAACATGATGTCTTGTTACAGATGACAGATATATGCAAAGAATTTCCGGGTGTCAAGGCACTGGATCACGTTTCATTGACCGTGAAAAGAGGAACCGTTCATGCTTTAATGGGTGAGAATGGTGCAGGAAAATCCACTTTAATGAAATGCTTATTTGGTATTTATGCCAAAAATAGTGGAACGATTGAACTGGAAGGCAAGGAAGTTGATTTTAAGAGTTCTAAGGAAGCACTGGAAAATGGTGTAGCAATGGTACACCAGGAATTAAACCAGGCTCTAAAAAGAAATGTAATGGATAATATCTGGCTTGGAAGATACCCGAAAAAGGGTGGTGTCATGATAGATGAAAAGAAAATGTATGATGACACAATGGCTGTTTTTAAAGATTTAAAGATTGACGTTGACCCACGACGTATTATGAGCACTATGCCTGTTTCACAGAGACAAATGGCAGAAATAGCAAAAGCAGTATCCTTTAATTCGAAAATTATTGTGTTTGATGAACCAACTTCTTCCCTGACGGAAGAAGAAGTAGCACATTTATTTAAGATAATCAATATGTTGCGTGACCGTGGCTGCGGCATTATTTATATTTCTCATAAGATGGCTGAGATATTGCAGATTGCAGACGAGGTAACCGTCATGCGGGATGGAACCTGGGTAGCAACAGAAGCAGCGAAAGACCTTACTACAGAGCACATCATCAAACTGATGGTCGGCCGTGAATTGGGAAATCAATTTCCACCAAAGACAAACAAACCAGGTGAAGTAGCACTGGAAGTTGAAAATCTGACCGCACAATATTCCCTATTAAGAGATGTATCCTTTCAGGTACGAAAAGGTGAAATCATTGGTCTGGCAGGACTGGATGGAAGTGGTAGAACAGAAACGCTGGAAAATATCTTTGGTATTGCGACCAGAAAATCAGGAACCATAAAACTGGATGGAAAAGTGGTAAATAATCGTAATGCACGTGAGTCCATCAAAAATGGATTTGCTTTATTAACAGAAGAACGACGGGCTACCGGTATCTTTGGTATTTTGAGCATTCGTGAAAATACCGTTATTTCAAGCTTGAAAAAGCATTTAAAAAATGGCTGCCTGAATGAGAAAACCATGAAAGAAGATACGCAATGGTCCATTGATGCAATGCATACAAAGACACCGACACAGGAAACAAAGATTCGTTCTCTTTCCGGTGGTAATCAGCAGAAGGTAATTCTTGGAAGATGGCTTCTGACAAACCCGGAAGTTCTACTGCTGGATGAACCAACACGTGGCATTGATGTTGGTGCAAAATATGAGATTTACCAATTGATTATTGACTTGGCGAACAAAGGAAAAGTAGTCATTATGGTTTCTTCGGAAATGCCAGAGTTGCTGGGCGTATGTGACCGTATTCTGGTTATGTCCGGTGGACGTTTATCCGGAGAAGTAGACGTGAAAGAAACAAATCAGGAAGAGATTATGACTCTTGCTGCAAAATATGTATAGAGGAGGCTACAAAATGAAAGCAATAGCCAAAGTAAAGCAAAATTATGTAAACTATCAAGGAATGGATAGCAAAGATAAAATAACTTTTTGGAAAGAAGCATTAATTAATAACGCATTATATATCCTGTTAATCGTAGCAATCATATATACGTATATGAAAAATCATCAATTTTTATCTCCTTCATCCTTAGTTAATATTGTTAGTTTGTCTGCAGCAAATATTCCGATTGCATGTGGTATTGCAGGATGTATTGTATTAACCGGTACCGACCTATCAGCTGGACGTGTCGTAGGATTGACCGCATGTATTTCAGCTTCTCTGCTACAGGCAGTTACATATTCTACCAAGATGTTTCCGAATCTGGGAGTAGTGCCGATTCCACTTGTTATCTTAGCAGTTATCGTAGTAGGTGGTATCGTCGGCTGGGTCAATGGTTTCTTCGTAGCAAAATTCCAGCTGCATCCATTTATTGTAACACTGGCAACACAGTTAATTGTATATGGCGCTTTATTAATGTATATCATGATAAACGGCAATAACGGCCAGCCACTTTCTGGTCTGGATGATTCTTTTAAAGGCTTCGTAACTGGTAGTATCATTTCACTCGGAGGAGTAGCCATTCCAAACTATGTGTGGTATGCATGTATTATCGTAGCAGTCATGTGGTTTATCTGGAATAAAACAACCTTCGGTAAAAATATGTTTGCCGTTGGCTCCAACCCAGAGGCAGCAAATGTATCCGGTGTCAATGTTATGAAAACAACGATTCTGGTACATACACTTGCAGGTATGATGTACGGTATTACTGGTTTTATTGAATCCGCCCGTATTGGTTCAAATACAGCCAACACAGGACTGAACTATGAATGTGATGCAATTGCAGCCTGTGTCATTGGTGGTGTATCGTTCGTAGGTGGTACTGGTAAAATTAGTGGTGTTGTAATGGGTGTATTTCTGTTACGTATCATATTCGTAGCATTAAACTTCTTATCCATCAATGCAAATTTACAGTACATCATTAAAGGACTGATTATCTTGGTTGCCTGTGCAATTGATATGCGTAAATATTTGGTGCGTAAATAGAAAATCAAAAAATAACATACCTTTTTCGTAAAATAATATACTGTTTTTGAGGCAATTATCGTTTATAATAAATCTCGAGTGATAAACGAGGAAGAGTGTTTTAGGAGGAACGGTAATGCAGACAGTACAGGTAAGATTAACCAATGCACAGATTATTGAAGAGTTTGTACGAGAAGTATCAAAAATTAATACCGATATTGATATGGTACATGACAGATATGTCATAGATGCAAAATCAATTTTGGGAATATTAACTATGAATTTAGCAAAGCCATTACAGCTTAATATTCATTCCGATGATAAGAGCATTGTAA
>JAQUYA010000014.1:14528-29193 GCA_028692055.1 Lachnospiraceae bacterium
CAAATCAAGCCGGGGCAAAAGGGATTGGACGCAACGCTGGGATATGGTGGGCATACTGCCAGAATGACGGAACAATTGCAGGGACAGGGTCATATGTATGCACTGGACGTGGACCCCATTGAAATTGTAAAGACGAAAGAACGGTTAGCTGGAATGGGTTACGGAGAGGATATTATTACCATCATTCAGGACAATTTTGCGAATATTGATGTAGTAGGGGAGCAATATGGTCCCTTTGATTTTATGCTGGCAGATTTGGGTGTTTCTTCTATGCAGATAGACAATCCGGAAAGAGGCTTTTCTTACAAGAATGAAGGTCCTCTTGATTTACGGTTAAATCCGGAAAAAGGCATTTCAGCAGCGGAACGATTGAAAACAATTTCGTGTAAAGAATTAGAAGGTATGTTAATGGAAAATGCAGATGAACCCTATGCAGTAGAAATTTCCAGAGCCATTACTTCAAAAATTAGGAAAGGAAAACCCGTCGAAACAACGACACAGCTAAAGGATGTAATCACAGAGGTACTTGCATTTATGCCGGAAAAGGAAAGAAAAGAAGCGATAAAAAAGACTTGCCAAAGGACCTTTCAGGCACTGCGTATTGATGTGAACAGTGAATTTGAGGTACTCGAGGCTTTGTTAGAAAAAATACCAATGGTTTTAGCTGCGGGTGGACGTGTTGCAATACTGACCTTTCATTCCGGAGAAGACAGGCTCGTAAAGAAGACCTTTAAGCGCATGTATAAAGAGGGCATTTACAGCGAAATTGCAACCGATGTGATTCGCCCATCAGCCGAAGAATGCAACCTCAACAGCCGCGCGCGCTCCACGAAAATGCGCTGGGCTGTCAAAGCGTGATTGCTTAATATTTTTTGGAGGTGTTAAGAATTGTGTGGATTGGTCGATATATAGAATACGAAGAACTTATATGGGAAAGAAAGTGAATTCCCTGGCCGAGTATAGGGGCTTTGAATCTTATGAATATTGTTTAACCACGGAGGGTGTAACTTATGAATCAGGGACGGTTCATAAGGGATGCTCTCCTTTTTGGTTTATGGGGAAACAGGGAGGTTATCCGGCTAAAAGGGTTATACGAGGAATGGAGGGACTATTGAGGATTAGTTCCAGTAATGTAGGAATGGAGTCTGCCCGTGCGTATACCGCATCGACTGAGTATTCCATGTTTTTTTCAGTAACAAATAGTAAAATAGCTGCAAACGATGCAGAAAATAAAAAAACAGAGACAAATAAAAATTTTACCGATTTACTAGACAAAGGAGAGGAATCACAAACGGATAGCGATGTGAGTGATTCACTGTTAAGTCTAAATCAAAGTTTTCGAAGTATTTCACAGGTAACTGCAACGTCGGGACGTTCCGTATCGAATACCATTCAGAAAATCAAGATACATACGCTGATGTTCTTATTAGATTTACTTGTGGGAACTTCCAAAAAAGCAAGTTCCTTAAATGAATTATTAGGTCTGGACGAAGATGAGAATGATATGGAGGCATTATTTCAGGAAGCAGGGCAAACACAGATGTATGGAACATCTGCAACCATGCAATCCTTTAGTTTCAAGGAGCATATTGCGTATGCGGAGTCAGAGAGTACTTCATTTCATACCAAAGGTACAGTGGTAACAGCAGATGGCAGAGAAATAGAGTTTGGAGTTGATATGGAGATGAGCCGGAGTTTTGCAGAGCAATATGATGTAGAACTGATTCAGCAAAATGTATCTTTCTGTGACCCACTGGTGATTAATCTGGATGGCGATACAGCAGAGGTATCTGACCAGAAATTTTTATTTGATATTGATTCTGATGGAGTCAGGGATTCTATTTCCAAGTTAGCTTCAGGCAGTGGCTATCTGGCATTGGACCTCAATGAAGATGGGGTGATTAATGATGGCAGCGAGCTGTTTGGAACAAAGTCCGGGAATGGTTTTAAAGACCTTGCTAAATACGATTCTGATGGCGATGGCTGGATCGACGAGGATGATGAAGTCTGGTCAAAACTACTGATATGGTCAAAAGATGAAAAAGGAAATGATACGTTGTATCATCTGGACGAAAAAGGAATTGGAGCAATTAGTCTGCAGAATACAGCGACAGATTTTTCCCTGAATTCCCAGGAAACAAATCAGGTAAACGCAAGAATACGAAATACAGGAATATTTCTATATGAAAATGGAAATGTTGGAACGGTGCAACACTTAGATTTAGCGAAATAAAGCAAGCTGTCATACTTTACATGAATACTCATAAAATAATAGGAAGACAATGAGTCAATTGTATGCCTTTACCAGGCCTGCATGATGTTTGGGTCAGAAATAAGGAGTAGCATGGGGAAAAATGGCAGATATAATAGAAAAAAAATCGTACGAAAGCTTTTTGGTTCTTTAAAAGACTTTGGTGCGATTTTTTTTGTGGTGATTTTTTTGCCGTATATGATATATATATGTATCTATGGAATAAAGAATCCGGTTTCCTTTTTTACTACAGAAAAAAAGACAAATAATGACACATATGTCATTGTTGAAGGGAAAATTGGAAAAGAAAAGATACCTTTGGAGGAATATCTAATTGGTGCATTAGCAGCGAGTATTGACATCCAGTACCAGGATGAAGTATTGAAAGCACAGGCAGTGCTGTTGCGAACGAAACTGGAATATCAAAAACAGAAAAAGAAAAATGGTAAATGGACTAATTCTGATACCCAGTATATTTCCAATGCATCGCAGGCGTATTTGGGAATTTATGATATGCAGCAGCAGTATGGCAAGGAATTTTCATCGACCTATGAAAGGCTGAAAACCATTGTTAATGAAACAGAACATATTTATCTGGTGTCGAATGGGGTTCCAATCGAAGGTGCATTTTGTGCAGTAAGTGCTGGTAGTACGCGTTCTGGAAATGAGGTGTTTGAAACAAAAAAGTACCCTTATTTACAGCCGGTTATTTGCGAAAATGATGTGATGGATAAAAATTACTGCAAAGACTATTATTTCACATGGGATGAAATCGAAAAAAAGATGGAAGAATATGAGGAAAATGCAGACGAGCAGGATACAGCAGAAAATAGAACGGAAAGTAAGCAGCAAAGTATCGAAATAACAAAAACGGATTCCACAGGCTATGCCGTACAGGTACAGGTCGGAAATACGAGGGTGCCTGGAGAGATGTTTCGGGAATTATTTCGACTAAATTCTTCTCATATGGAGCTAGAGGAGCTGGAAGACGAGATTCGCATTCGGACAAAAGGAATCGGCCATGGGTTTGGAATGAGCCAGCACATGGCACAGTGTCTGGCAGAAAAGGATTATGATTTTATTGAAATTCTTTCTTTTTTCTTTGCGGATACAGAAATTGAAAAAGAATGAATAAAGAAATTTGAATCGGTAAAACTAAGATTGAAATAGAAAGGCAATCAATGTTAAGGAGGAGTTTTACATGATAGATTCGAATAGAAACCATAGGAAAAGTGGAAATCATAATTTGAATGTGAATAAAAATCTGGATATAAACTTAAATAAAAGAAGTGGATTACGTAAGGAAAAGATTATCATGCTTTCAGCATCTCTTTTTGTACTGACGGCATTAACGATGACAGGGGTATATGTAAAAGAAAAAAACAAAGTGGAAAATGATGAATATGTGGTGGATTTAAGCGCAATTGAGAAACAGGTGCCGGATAAGGTAGAAGAAATTGCAGATGCTGCAAAGACTGCAGAACAGGCAAATGATATGGACGTGGATCCGCTTTATCAAGAGGCAAATTCTGCAAATGTAGAAAACCATGTGAATGATCTGGAAGGAACGCTCCAAATACCGGGAGTTGGTTCCGTGCAGTCAGAAGTAAAAAAAGGAATTGATAGAAGTATTCAGGAAGAAACGAAGGGACAAAATGGTGAAACGGAAACAGAGAATACAGAAAATCAAAGTGATGAAGCAAATGCACTGACATCATCAGATGCTATTGCAGCGAGCAGCGCAAAAAAGAATACCAGACAGTATACATTTTCTTCCAGCGATTCGCTGCAATGGCCAATTGTTGGAAATGTTCTTATTAATTACAGTATGGATAAAACGGTCTACTTTAAGACTTTGGAGCAATATAAATACAATCCGGCGATTGTAATAGAAGCAGCAGTAGGGGAGCCGATTACAGTGGCATGCAGTGGCGAAGTAATTGCAGTCAATCAGGATGCAGAATTAGGCAATACAGTCGTTATGAATATTGGAGACGGATATGAAGTGACCTATGGTCAGCTTGCCAATGTTCAGGTAGCGGTTGGTCAGAATCTGGAATCTGGGGAATTACTCGGAGAAGTAGCAGAGCCTTCCAAGTATTACAGTGTAGAGGGCAGCAATGTGTATTTTAAACTGACCAAGGACGGTGTTCCGGTAAATCCAATGGGACAGCTAAACTAAGCACTTTACCTAAGAGAGCCTTCGGGGTATAATAAATTGGACTAAATTATAAAATGATGAGTGTGAATAGATGAAGAAACAGAAGAATAGAAGCATAGTAATCGGTAAAAGTATCATACTGCTGTGCACCCTGTCATTACTGTCAGGCTGCACACAGATACCCTTCCCGACACAAAGCACAAAAGAAAATGAACAGAAGGAAGCACGGGGACAGGTGCAGGATACCAATTATGAAGTTCCCAGCAGTATTCCGAATGTATTGGTAGACCAGGTGGGATATGAAATGAAAAGCACCAAGATTGCTATTTTTCGTGGTGAAAATCTGGAAAGTACATTTGAAGTAATTGATGCAGAGAACGGAGAAACGGTATATACGGGAGAGATTATTCCGCAGGGAAAAAATACGGAATTAGGAGAATTTACCAGTTATGGTGCCTTTACCCAACTGGAAAAAAATGGAACCTACTACATACAGACTGCTATTATAGGGCAGTCTTATCCTTTTATAATCGGAGATAATTTATACGACGAACTACTTCCGCAAATGAGTAAAAATATATATTATGACCGCTGTGGAGTGGAGATTACGGCTGACTATGCAGAGAGTCCCTATCTTCATAAAGATTGTCATGCAGGTCCAGGAATATTCACCACGGAAGATGGGAAAAAAGAAGAACTGGATATTTCCGGAGGCTGGCATACAGGCAATACCTATAGCAGAGATGTTGCTGAGGGCTGCACGATAGTCGAAAACCTCTTATTATCGTATGAATTTTACCCAGAAGAATTAAATGATGACTCCGGAATACCGGAAAGCCAGAATAAGATTCCAGATATTCTGGATGAAATAAAGTATGAGATTGACTGGCTGCTAAAAATGCAAAATGCAAAGACAGGTGGAGTCTACGGTGGTATAATAGACAATGCAGATTCTACTCAGACTATGGCAGATGAGGACCGTACGGAGCAGCTTGTATCTGAAGTAAGTGCCGAAGCGACTGCAAGTTTCGCTGGAGTTATGGCACAGTTTTCAATGGATTATCAAAATTACGATACCATGTTTGCAAAGCAGTGTCTGGCAGCAGCAGAAAAAGCCTGGAAGTATTTACAGCAAAATGATTTGGAGTTTTCACAGGCACAGTATTTTGCAGCTGCACAGCTTTTTAAAGCAACAAGCAATAAAAATTATCATCAATTTGTAAAAGCATATGCAAATACAACGAGTGAAAATGCCTTCGATGAAAATAAGGAATTATATGGTGATATTGCCTACTTGACTACGACACAAAAAGTGGAAACTCAGTTATGTCGCCAGTTAATGGACAAATGGATGGATAAAGCAGAAGCGATTGTAGATGAATCGAAGGAAAATCCTTATTATGTTACTGGGGATACCAATGAAGAAATGTTAAATGATATGTTATGTCTGGCAGTAATTGACCATGTAATTACGAACCATGAATATGTTACGGTATTGGAGAGCCATTTGCACTATTTGCTGGGAAGAAATTCAAAAGGAACCAGCTACATAGAAGGTTTGGGAGTCGTGCATCCGTCGGTAACCGATGCGCAGACAGAGGTAACCAAACAGCCACAATTAACATCTACGCTGCTATTTATGCTGGGGGAAATTATTACGGAAGATACGAGAGAATTTGGAGAATAAAGAAGACAGAAGAATGGTAGGCTAGTGTGAAAATAAATTTTCACACGCACTTTGTGCCTGCGTCACAAGAGTGCAGTCTAAGAGAAAGGCATGGTTATTAATATGAAAATTGTTGTATTAGCTGGTGGAATCAGCACGGAGAGAGATGTGTCCTTAAGCTCGGGGAAAATGATTTATAATGCGGTGAAGAAAAATGGACATCAGGCGGTTATGCTGGATGTTTATTTTGGGTATGAAGAAAATGACAAAGATGTCATATTTGATTTGGAAAAGGACTGGGCAGATGAAATTGGATTAATCAAAGATGAAAATCCGGATATTGAACAGATAAAAGCGATGCGAACAGATAATTCCAATGGATTTTTTGGCCCAAATGTTATTCCAATCTGTCAGCAGGCAGATATGGTATTTATGGCATTGCATGGTGAAAATGGTGAAAATGGTAAGATTCAGGCAGCTTTTGATTTACTGGGCATTCGCTATACCGGAACCGATTATGTAAGCAGTGCCTTATGCATGGACAAAGGATTATCCAAAGAGATATTTAATCAGCATCAGGTATCTACACCGCAGGGGCTCCGACTTGAAAATGGTGATACATCTCCATGCAAAATTGATTTCCCCAATGTGGTAAAAACAAGCTGTGGGGGTTCCAGCGTAGGGGTTTATATCGTACATAACGAAGACGAATACCAGAAAGCAATTAAAGAAGCATTTGCATTTGAAGGAGAAGTTATCGTAGAGGAATATATACAGGGTCGGGAATTTTCAGTGGGTGTTATCGATGGAAAAGCACTGCCAGTTATTGAGATTGCGCCTATTTCGGGATTTTATGATTATAAAAATAAATATCAGGCAGGCAGTACTATAGAAACCTGTCCTGCAAAATTAGAGGAATCATTAGCCCATGAAATGCAGAGGCAATCAGAATTGGCTTTTCGGGCATTACGTCTGAAATGTTATGCAAGAATGGATTTTATGATGAATGAAAAAGGCGAGGTCTATTGTCTGGAGGCAAATACCTTGCCGGGAATGACACCAACCTCACTCCTGCCACAGGAGGCAGCAGTGATTGGGTATAGCTTTGAACAATTGTGCGAATGGATTTTAAAAATATCAATGGAGAAATACGAAGCATGAGTATGAAGATGAATTTAAAAACAATTGCAAAGGCCTGTAAAGGAAAGCTACATTGTGAAGAAAGCATTGGCACACGGGAAATAGAAGGAGTGGTATTGGATTCCCGACAGGTAGAAAAAGATTATTTATTTATCGCTACCAGGGGAGAGCGTGTCGACGGACATCAATTCATCAGGCAGGTTTTTGAAAAGGGTGCATTATGTGTTGTCTGTGAGCAGGAACCGACAGACGAAGTAAAAGCTTACATCCTGGTAGAGGACAGTTTTGCAGCGTTACGCGAGATAGCAGAATATTATCGCAGCACGCTGGACATAAAAATAGTTGGAATCACAGGAAGTGTCGGAAAGACCAGTACCAAGGAATTTATCGCCAGTGTATTGGAACAAAAATATAAAGTATTGAAAACAGCCGGAAACTTCAATAATGAAATTGGGGTACCGCTGATGGTACTGAAGATACGCAAAGAACACGAGGTAGCAGTTCTTGAAATGGGTATTAATCACTTTGGAGAAATGACACGTCTTACACAAATTGTAAAACCTGACATCTGTGTCATGACTAATATTGGGCAATGTCATTTAGAATTTCTCGGAACGAGGGAAGGCATTCTGAAAGCAAAGTCAGAAATCTTTCAATCTATGAATCCAGCAGGAAGTGTCTGTGTAAATGGAGATGATGACCAGCTGCAGACGATACAGAAGGTCAACGGAAAAACACCACTTCGTTTTGGATTATCAACAGAGCATAATACAATCTACGCATCAGATATCATAGACAAGGGTCTATTTGGAAGTATCTGCAACATACATATCGATGAGGAAGTCTTTGAAGCAAATGTTCCACTTCCGGGACAACATATGATTTACAATGCATTAGCAGCGACTTCCGTAGGAAGCTTGCTGGGTCTTACAACAGAAGAAATCGCAAAAGGCATCGCAGCGGTACAGCCAATGGGCGGAAGAAATAATATTATCCAGACTCCAGACTATGTACTCATCGACGACTGCTATAATGCCAATCCGGTATCCATGAAATCAGGACTGGACTTACTTGCAACCGCAAAAGGAAGAAAAGTGGCATTGATAGGCGATATGATGGAACTCGGCGAAAACGCAAATGAGTTTCACACAGAAATCGGTGCCTATGTAGTCGAAAAAGAAATTGATGTGTTGATTTGTGTTGGAACCTTTGCAAAATACATGCAGGAAGGTGCAGGCACAGAAAATCGGAACGCACATCGAAAGACGCAAGTTTACTATTTTGAAACCAGAGCTCAATTAATGACACAGCTGTCACAAATACTGCAAACCAAAGATACGATCCTTATCAAAGCATCTCATTCGATGGGCTTCGAAGAAATCGTAAAAGATTTGCGGTAAACGATTGGCAGTGGGAGTGAATGTGGCTGCACGGGAGGCTGTGGAGCCGTTACCGGGGAAGCTGGCTGTTCGGGGGAGAAACGTTTCCTAATATTAGAAAATCTAAGAGAGCTATGAATAAAATGTGATGGTTTGTTTCGGACATACGGAACCAACGTATCATGCGGCATCGTGCCGCGATACGTTTTACGCACACGTCCTGTGTGCGTATTCCTGACAAAGACATTTTATTCATAGCTCTCTAATAATTTTCTACATATTACTCAATATGTTTCTCCCCCAAACAGCCAGCTTCCCCAGTAACTCATTCAGCACCTCCGAAGCAGCCTGTAGATTTACCCAAAAACACATTGGTTTATGTGAACTGGTTAGCCAAGAGAGCGGACAGTCGCTTGACCACATAAAAGAATAAGAATAGAATGGAAAACAAGATAAATCGAAATTTGTGAGGGATTGACAATGGATATAACGCAAATTATAAATGATAAAAAAGATTATATAGCTTTGCTGTTATCAGCAGATGAACAAGAGAGTATGATAGACAAGTATCTCTATAGTGGTGATATGTTTGTTTTAAATGATGATGGTGTCAAAGCAGAATGCGTAATCACTAAAGAAGCAGACGGTATATATGAATTGAAGAACATAGCGGTATCGCCAGAGTTTCAACGAAAGGGGTGTATGAATGGAAAAGAAAAAAGTGGCATTTATTTGTGTTCACAATTCCTGTAGAAGTCAGATTGCAGAAGCTCTTGGAAAATATCTTGCTTCCGATGTGTTTGAGAGTTACTCTGCTGGAATAGAAATAAAGTCACAGATCAATCAAGACGCAGTTCGAATTATGAAGCAGTTGTATGGAATTGATATGGAGAAAGGACAGTATTCAAAGCTTATTACGGATATTCCAAATCCTGATATTGCAATCTCAATGGGCTGTAATGTTGGATGCCCCTTTATAGGGCGAGCATTTGATGACAACTGGGGATTAGAAGACCCTACAGGAAAAACAGATAAAGAGTTCATAAAAACAATTAAACAGATTGAGGAGAATATCAAAGAATTGAAAAATATATGTTAGGGGACGAATTTGAATTTGATCGGGAGGTGATTATATGTGGTTTTGGTGGTTTATGCTTTGCTGTGACATAATGATACCCACAATTATGATCTTATGTGGAAGAATGATGTGGAAGAATCCTCCCCAAAATATAAATGG
Source organism: Lachnospiraceae bacterium (assembly GCA_028692055.1). Taxonomy (GTDB): domain Bacteria; phylum Bacillota; class Clostridia; order Lachnospirales; family Lachnospiraceae; genus SZUA-378. The sequence goes on from JAQUYA010000014.1 coordinate 24,363, forward strand.
TTTGATGGGATATCGAACATCTCGTTCTATGAAGAATATGGAAACATGGAAATTTGCTCATGAATATAGCGGAAAACTTTGGTGGAAAATAGGTTGGATTATTTTAATACCATCAATTATTGTTCATATTCCATTTTCCCAAGCAACAGATAATACAATAGGCATAGTGGGTGGTATTTTGGTATTTATTCAAATTATTATTTTAATTTGTTCTATATTTCCAACTGAGAAAGCACTGAAAAGAACATTTACAGATGATGGGCTAAGAAGATAACACCCAGTTTATAGGGAGTCTAAAATTTGAAAGGAAGTGTAAAAATGGCAACTTCAAATATAAAAGGTATTCTCGGCAGCGATATTCATAATGTTTGGGAGATTGTTTTAGATATTGACAAATATAGTATATGGCGAAGCGATTTAAGTAAAACAGAAGTAATAGATGAGAATAAATTTATTGAATATACGAAAGAGGGATATGCTACTTCCTTTACTGTTACGTTCGTAGAACCACATAAACGATGGGAGTTTGATATGGAAAACAATAACATGAAAGGACATTGGATTGGTATTTTTATTTCCAAAGGAAATGAAACGCAAATAGATTTCACAGAAATTGTGATTCCGAAAAAATGGTTTATGAAGCCATTTATTAAATCTTATCTGAAAAAGCAACAGACACAATTTGTTTTAGATTTGAAGAAAGCATTGGAGCAATAACTTCCAGTTTGCCAAGTAGATGGAAGCTAATGAAAGGGATATTCAAAAATGGATTACAGGGGGACCATGAAATTGCGACAGAAAATCAGAAAGACACTTATTTTTATATCGGTAATTCTATTTCCAGTAACGATGTTTTATTATTCTCCATATGTTATTATTCACGCAGCCACAGAAAGTGTGATATGTGGAAGCTTTATCTTATTTGCACTTATGTTGTTTTTTTCTATATTTTTTGGAAGAATTTTCTGTGGATATATGTGTGCTGGTGCAGGATTAGGAGAAATGTCAGGTTGCATTAATAGTAAGCCACCGAAACTTGGAAGACTTAAATTGATTAAATACGTGATATGGGTAATATGGATTGCTATTGTAATCACGCTATATGTGATAAATGGTGGTCTCAAATATATTGAACCCTTATATGGAACTGAATGTGGTATTTCTATTAAAGCAGTTGAAGAATATCCGGTCTACTTAATCGTTGTATTTATTTTATTCTTATTACCTCTTATATTTGGGAAAAGAGCCACATGTCACTACATATGTTGGATGGCACCATTTATGAATATTGGAATGAAGATACGTAATATTCTTCATTTACCAGGATTACGCATGGCAGTGGATCAATCAAAATGTATTGACTGTAAATTATGTACAAAGAATTGTCCAATGGGGCTGGATGTGCATCATATGGTGAAAGTTAATCATATAGATGAATATGAGTGCAGTATGTGTGGTGAATGCGTTGATCACTGTCCCAAGAAAGTAATATCGTATAAATTTAAATAGATTATTTATGAAAGTAAAAAGATACTATTAGAAATGAATGTGATTTATGCACAATACACTAAAGATAAAATTTTTCAAATGCTCGTAGTTAATTCAAATAATTATAATTTTACTGTAATTAATATATTTATATATTGACATTCATCTATGTATGAGCTATATTGTATTCAGCATTAGAAAAAAAGAGGTGAAGCGGATGAGTTATCGTGATGATGTAAAAATGATAAAAGCACTTGCAGATGAAAACCGTCTGGCTATATTAGAATTATTACAGGATGGTGAGAAGTGTGGATGCGTCATTCTTGAAAAACTGAATGTTACTCAGCCAACACTATCCCATCACATGAAGATACTTTGCGATAGTGGACTTGTGGATAGCTGCAAGGATGGAAAATGGATGCACTACTCTCTTTCTTTAGAAGGCAGTAAGAAGCTACAGGATATGATTCAGCATTATACAATAGATGTAGAAAAAAGTGCTGATTATCCGAAGTGCAGTAAATGTGAATAATAATGAGAAAAGCCAATCGAAAGGTTGGCTTTTACATAAATCTAAACATAGATACATATAAATATATATATGAATTATAGGAGGACTTTTATTATGGAAGTATTATCAGCTATTGGAGAGTTTATTCAGAACCAAATTCTCGGAATGAAGTGGTTAAATGCACTGATTGCAAATCTTTTGGGTGCAGCAGGACTTGATACAGGAGGCAGATTGGGCGGCAGCGTTCAATTTTTTCTCTATGATGTAATCAAAATTACCATACTGCTATGTTTTCTTATTTTCCTTATTTCCTATATTCAGAGCTTCTTCCCACCAGAGAGAAGTAAGAAAATCATGGGAAGATTTCATGGAGTATGGGCAAATATTATTGGTGCTTTGCTTGGAACAGTTACTCCTTTTTGCTCCTGCTCATCTATCCCATTGTTTATCGGATTTACAAGTGCCGGATTACCGTTAGGCGTTACATTTTCATTTTTGATTTCGTCACCAATGGTTGATCTTGGGTCGCTGGTACTTCTTATGAGTATCTTCGGGTGGAAGATTGCGATTGTTTATGTAATTGTCGGCTTGGTAGTTGCTGTTGCAGGCGGTACAATTATTGAAAAACTTCATATGGAAAATGAAGTTGAAGAATTTATCAGAAACGCTTCATCTGTTGATTTAGAAGCAGACGAACTAACCGTGAAAGACAGACTGCTTTATGCGAAAGAACAGGTGGTATCCACATTCAAGAAGGTATTACCTTATATCCTGGTTGGAGTTGGTATCGGTGCAGTTATTCATAACTGGATACCGGAAGAATGGATAGAGATGGTATTAGGTTCAAACAATCCATTTGGTGTGGTTCTGGCAACTGCACTTGGCGTTCCAATGTATGCAGATATTTTTGGCACAATTCCTGTTGCAGAAGCATTGCTTGGCAAGGGAGCACAGCTTGGCACAGTTCTTTCTTTTATGATGGCAGTAACGACTCTTTCACTTCCATCCGTGATTATGCTTCGTAAGGCTGTGAAACCAAAATTATTGGGAGCATTTATTGTCATTTGTACTGTTGGAATTATCCTTGTTGGCTATGGATTTAATATTTTTCAGTATTTGTTTATCTAAAATCGGAGGAGGATTTTATTATGAGTTTATTTGGGTTTGGAAAGAAAAATGAAGAAACAAAAGCACCAGCGTGTGCCTGCAATGGAGAAGCAGTTGACGGCATCTGCTGTATCAAGGTACTTGGCTCTGGTTGTAAGTCCTGCCACGAGCTGTATGAAAATACGCAGAAGGCTGTAAAGGACATGGGACTGAATGTTGAAGTTGAGTATGTGACGGATATGGAAAAAGTAGTGAGCTATGGTGTTATGAGTACCCCTGCACTTGTAGTGAATGAAAAAGTGGTATCTATGGGCAAGGTTTTGAAAGCAGCGGATGTGAAAAAATTGTTCCACAAGCTGGGATTCTAAGGAGTGACATATGAGCAGACAGAAAAGTGACATTAGTTTTTTTAATCGTTATCTGACTGTATGGGTATTTTTGTGCATGATTGCAGGTGTATTGATTGGAAGATTTTTGCCTGCTGTACCAGAGCTACTGAATACGCTTACAGTTGCAGGCATATCCATTCCTATTGCAATTCTAATCTGGATTATGATTTATCCAATGATGATGAAGGTGGATTTTCAAAGTGTCAAACAGGTTGGGAAAAATCCGAAGGGACTTCTTGTGACGTGGGTGGTAAACTGGCTCATTAAACCATTTACCATGTATGGAATTGCAAGCTTCTTCCTGTTTGTCGTGTTCAAGGGATTTATTACCCCAGAACTTGCAACAGAGTATTTGGCAGGTGCGGTTCTTTTGGGAGCAGCACCCTGCACAGCAATGGTATTTGTATGGAGTACACTGACAAAGGGAAATCCTGCTTATACAGTAGTTCAAGTGGCAACCAATGATCTGATTATATTGATAGCCTTTATACCAATAGTAAAATTCTTATTGGGTGTATCCAATGTATCTGTACCATACGGCACTCTATTTATTAGTGTCTTTCTATTTGTTGTAGTACCACTTGCAGGTGGTATATTCACGAGAGTGAACATGATAAAAAGGAAGGGGCAGGAATACTTTGAACAGACATTTATCCATAAGTTTGACAATGTAACAACAATAGGTCTGCTTTTAACGTTGGTATTGATTTTTGCGTCACAGACCGAAGTGATTTTACCCAATCCACTTCATATCTTGCTGATTGCAGTTCCACTGACCATACAGACATTCTTTATTTTCTTCCTTGCTTATTTTGCCAGCAAGCTGTTGAAACTGCCATATGATGTTGCAGCCCCTGCGGGAATGATAGGTGCATCTAATTTCTTTGAATTGGCAGTAGCAGTAGCAATTGCACTGTTTGGAACAACAAGTCCGGCAGCACTTGCGACAACAGTTGGAGTGTTGACAGAAGTCCCAGTGATGCTTACACTTGTTAAAATAGCAAATGGTACAAAGAAGTGGTTTAGAGAAGGGAGGAGTGACAGATGAGTGAAGGCAAACCGAAGGTTGCATTTATCTGTGTTCATAATTCCTGCCGCAGCCAGATTGCAGAAGCTTTGGGTAAAAAGATGGCATCGGACATTTTTGAAAGCTATTCCGCAGGAACGGAGTTAAAAGACCACATCAATCCTGATGCAGTTCGTATGATGAAGCAGCTATACGGAATTGATATGGAGAAAACACAGTACAATAAGCAGATTTCCGATATCCCAGAACCGGATGTTGTTATTTTCATGGGATGCAATGTGAGCTGCCCTTATGTTCCGAGCCAGTATG
>JAQUYA010000014.1:29293-33232 GCA_028692055.1 Lachnospiraceae bacterium
TTTCACGATACCGCCGTATTGTCTAAACCAATTCTTTATTTTTGAAATACATGGTCTGGATTTCTTTTAGGACGATGTTGCTGATATCTTTCTTTTCGTCGCGGTCCATGAGGGACATGTCGATTGGTTTTCCATATTCAATTACGACATGTGTTTTTTTGATTTTTGGAAGGTGGTCTTCAAAAATATCGGCAGCATTGTTGATAGCAATAGGAATGAGTGGACATTTCCCTTTTTCTGCGATTTTGAAGCTTCCCTGGTGAAATGGCAAAAAGGTGTCATTTTCTTTATTGCGGGTTCCCTCTGGGAAAATACAGATGGAAATACCGGATTTTACTTTTTCAATTGCAGCAAGAATTGTTTTCATGCCTTCCTTTAAATTCTCACGGTTTAAAAATAAGCAGTGCAGATTCTTCATCCAGATATTCAGAAGAGGAATCTTTTCCATAGAATCCTTTGCGATGTAGCCGGTAGGTCTAGGCACACGCGTATAGGTAAGTAATATATCAAAGTAACTTCTATGATTGCCAATATACAGAACTGGCACATCCTTTGGCACATTTTCTTCACCAATTACGGTGATTTTTACCCCACTGAAAAAAAGACAACCACGAAATGCCCAGTTTACAATAGCGAGTGAACTTCTATTTTTTATATCCATATTAAATTTTCCAATTATCCATTCCACGAGCATAAGTGGAATACTGACAATTAAAAATAAAATAACGAATGCTGCAACTAAGATAAAACGAATCATAATGGCTCCTATCTGTCTACACAAGCAGACACCTAAATCAGAATGTGAATCCGAAAGAACTCGATTTTAATTATAGCTGACGAAATACATAAAATCAATAGAGGGGGCAAATGTAGTCATAGAGTAGAAGAGAATGAAATAAATTAGTAGAAAGTGATGGAAAATCGCAGCATTTGCAGTCTGAGAGAAAGGCGTGGTTATTAAGATGAAAAGGTGTATGCAGGTATTTTTAATTGTAGGGATAAGCGTTCTTTTGTGTTCCTGTGGAAGCGGGAAGGAGGAGGTACAAAAGGGAAAAGCACTGGAGTATACAGTAGTTACAGATAATGAAATGCCGGAGGAATTGAAGGCAAATTTGGAAGAGAAAAAAATAGACGGATTTAAGATTACCTATACAGATAATGGATACTTATATATTTGCGTAGGTTATGGAGAACAAAAATCGGGGGGATACAGCATTTTTGTAAAAGATTTATATTTGTCGGAAAATGCAATCTATATAGATACAAATTTAAGTGGACCAACCCTGGAAGAAGCAGAAAGCAGTGGAAAATCATATCCGTATATTGTCATAAAAACGGAATTTATAGATAAAACCGTTGTGTTTGATTGAATTAGAATCATAAACAGTGATATACTATAGGTAAATCGGAAGGTAATGAGGGAGAAGACATATGATTCTAATAAAAAACGGTTATGTAATAGACCCAAAGAGCAGGACAGAAGAGGTAAGAGATATACTGATCGATAAAGAGAATCAAAGAATTGTCCAGATAGGAAAGAATCTAATGGACACGCTGGAAAAGAAGCCGGAAAAGATTATCCATGCAGATGGACTGATTGTAGCACCTGGGCTGGTAGATGTGCATGTACATTTTAGAGATCCGGGCTTTACTTATAAAGAGGATATTGAGTCTGGAGTCAGGGCAGCCGCAGCGGGAGGATTTACTTCAGTGGTGCTGATGGCAAATACGAAACCGGCGGTAGATAATGAGGAAACACTGGCTTACGTACTGGGAAAAGGGGCAAATACAGATATTCATGTGTATTCCTGTGCGACCATTACCAAAGGAATGCAGGGGCAGGAATTGACCGAGATGAAGGAACTTTTTACAAAAGGGGCGGTTGGTTTTACTGACGATGGAGTTCCGATTATGGACGTGGATTTGGTTCGTGCAGCGATGGAAAAAGCGAAAGAATTGCAGGTTCCTCTGAGCTTTCACGAGGAAAATCCAGCTTTCATTACCAATAATGGTGTAAATGCAGGAGCCGCTTCCAGACATTTTGGAATCGAAGGTTCTCCACGGGAGGCAGAGATTGATTTAGTAAAGAGAGATTTGGAGCTGGCAATTGAAACCGGCGTAGATATCAATATTCAGCATATCAGTACGGCTGAGGCAGTAGAACTCGTGCGGGAAGCAAAGAAACGAAGCAGTCATATTCATGCAGAAGCGACGCCACATCATTTTTCACTGACAGAAGAAGCGGTGATTACATATGGCACGCTTGCGAAAATGAATCCTCCACTTCGTACGGAAGCAGACCGGGAAGCAATCATAGAGGGTCTGGGGGACGGAACGATTGATTTGATAGCGACAGACCATGCACCACACAGCATGCAGGAAAAGGCAAAACCCATAACGGAAGTACCGAGCGGTATCATTGGTCTGGAAACAGCTCTTTCCCTCGGTATCACAAATCTGGTATCCCAGAATAAACTGACGCTGATGGAATTACTTGCAAAAATGACCTGTAATCCGGCAGACCTGTATCATCTGCCTGCAGGTGAATTAACGGTAGGCGGACCTGCAGATATGGTTATCTTTGCAGAAAAGGAAAGCAGGGAAATAAAACGGTTTGAGTCAAAATCTTCAAATTCACCGTTTGTAGGAGAAAAGTTGCAGGGAGTTGTTATTTATACAATCTGTAAGGGTGAAATCGTATACGATAATCGCAGATAAAATCATTATAAAAGAAAGTTGGGTATTTAGGCATGGCACAGAAGAAAAAGGAAACAGCAACCGTATTTGAACAACAGGAGATAGCGCCTGGTATATATGACATGTGGATTAATACGGATTTGGCATTACAGGCAAAACCGGGTCAGTTTATCAGTGTTTACCCACATAATGCAAGCACCTTATTACCACGTCCCATCAGTATCTGCGAAGTGGATAAAGAGAACCGGCGTCTTCGTATCGTATATCGAATCGCCGGAAAAGGAACCACGGAATTTGCAACCTATCATACGGGACGTAAAATCCAGATTTTGGGTACGTTAGGAAATGGATTTCCGGTAGAAGAAGGAACTGGGAAAAAAGTGTTTCTGCTGGGTGGCGGAATCGGAATTCCTCCAATGCTGCAACTGGCTAAGGAAATGAAAGCAGAGAAACAAATTGTATTGGGTTACCGTGATGATGAGTTATTTTTAAAAGAAGATTTGGAAAAGAATGGTGCACTCTATATTGCAACAGAAGATGGAAGTGTGGGTACCAGGGGTAATGTTATGGATGCTATTCGTGAAAATAAAATTGACGCGGATGTCATATTTGCATGTGGACCCATGCCGATGCTTCGTGCAATCAAAAACTATGCGGAAGAAAAAGGTATTCCTGCGTATATTTCTCTGGAGGAGCGGATGGCGTGTGGAGTCGGGGCATGCCTTGGATGTGTATGTAAAACAAAAGAGAAGGACCATCACTCACATGTGAATAATGCAAGAGTCTGTACCGATGGACCTGTATTTGAAGCAAAGGAGGTAGAAATCTAATGAATAAGAATGCATTAAATACAGAAGTTACCATTGCGGGTGTAACCTTTAAAAATCCGGTTATGACAGCATCTGGAACCTTTGGTTCCGGTATGGAATATAGTGAGTTTGTAGACCTGAATAAGCTTGGGGCAGTTGTTACCAAAGGGGTTGCGAATGTTCCGTGGCCAGGTAATCCTACACCCAGAGTGGCAGAAACATATGGCGGAATGCTGAATGCAATTGGGTTACAAAATCCCGGCATAGATGTATTTATTGAAAGAGATATTCCTTTTTTGAAAAAATATGATACAAAGATTATCGTAAACGTATGTGGAAAAACGGTCGAAGATTATATTGATGTTGTGGAAAGATTAGGAAATCAGCCGGTGGATATGTTGGAAATCAATGTTTCCTGTCCAAATGTAAAGGA
>JAQUYA010000014.1:33332-36203 GCA_028692055.1 Lachnospiraceae bacterium
GGGTTCTGACTGCGACTGTCATTATTTTTGCTTTGGAAATAGCATGGGCACTTATTGAAAATAATACGTTTGGAAAGCGGCCATTTTTAAATGCACTTGTAAATGCAACCTATTTATTTGAATCGGGTGTTATCGGTTATACATGGGTCTATTTCACAGAGTGCAAATTCGGAAAATCAGTTTTTAGAAAGAAAAAAGTTTTTTTAATTATGGGAATTCCCCTTCTTTTTCTGGGAATTGTTTCCTATGCATCCATATGGACAAAATGGCTGTTTTATATCGACGCCAATAACGTATATCATCGCGGAGCATGGCATTTGATTCAACCAATCATTGGCTATATGTATTTATTATTTGCAGCATTGAGGACCCTTTATTGGCTAAAAAGAGAAAGAAATGTAGAAATACGTTTGCAATATATGACGTTGCTTTCTTTCACCTATTTACCGGCAATTGCTGGAATCATAGGTATATTTTTCTATGAATTTCCGACAATATGGATATTTGGAACGCTGTCACTGCTAATGGTCTTTGTTAATCTTCAGGAACATCAGATATCTACAGACGGTCTTACCGGTGTAAACAATCGCCGCCAGCTGGATAAGTACTTAGCGGGACAAAAAGAAAATTCTAACAAATCACAGAAATTATATCTTTTTATTATTGATATTAATTCCTTTAAAAAAATCAATGATACCTATGGACATCAGGAAGGCGACCATGCACTGGTGACTGTTGCAGGAGTATTAAAGACAGTGAGTAAAAAGTACAATGCTTTTTTAGCCCGATATGGTGGAGATGAGTTTGCATTAGCATGCTGGTTCACTACGGAAGAGGAAGCATTCCTTGTTAAAGAGGAAATCGGGGCAAGAATGGAAGCGCTTGGAAAATTAGGACAATTAAAATATAATATTACAGTCAGTGTTGGATATGCGGTGTATGAAGTAAATGCAAAAGAAATGGTTCCAAAGCTGATTGCTGCTGCAGATGAAGAGCTCTATAGAGAAAAGAGAAAATTCCATAAAGAAAAATAGGGCAAATAAGTCATAAAAACACCTTCCTGAGAATACAATGAATAAAGTTGTTAGGGAGGTATTTTTATGGAGTTAATTAAAAAGAACATACATATGGACCGCTATCGTTGCAAGGCAGCTACGCAGATTACACTGGATGACGATAGAAATGTGCCGGATAACAAACCGGATATGGAATTTATTATTTTTAATCAGGGAAATATCAGGATAGATGAAATAAAAGCAGGGGAAGATCGCGCACAGGTAAGTGGAAAATTATTCTTTAATGTACTTTATATCAGCGAGGAAGAAGGCAGAAAAATCGGAATATTGGAAGGGAGTATTCCATTTCAGGAGCAAATCTATATGGAGGGGCTGCATAATAACAATGCAGTAATGGTACAATCCGAGCTGGAGGATTTGACCACCACCTTGATTAATTCCAGAAAGTTCAGTGTACAGGCGGTGTTGTCATTGACATTATGTGTGGATGAAATCGTAGACGAAGAAACATCAGTTGACATTAATGTCATAAAAGACGGTACGGGAACAGAAACTATGCCAATTGAATTTCGCAAAAAAGCCATAGAGATATCAGAACTTGCAATCCAGAAAAAAGATGTATTCCGAATCAAAGAAGAAGTACAACTTCCCTCGGATTATCCAAATATTTTTGAACTGTTATGGAAAGATGTGCAGATACATATTCCGGAAGTAAAGGCAATGGAAGAAAAGCTGTCATTGCAGGGTGAAATGACACTTTTCTTTCTATATGAAGGAGAAGGGGAAGAACATCCAATCCGTTGGTACGAGGCAAAGGTGCCAATAAACGGTGAAATTGAATGTCATGGCTGCAAAGATACGTTTATTCCAGAGGTACAATTCAATATTCCGCATATTGAGATGGATGTTAGACCGGACTTTGATGGAGAAGAAAGAGTCGTTGGAATTGAAATACCGATGGAATTACAAATGAAAATGTATGAACAGGAAAATATAGATATTATTTCGGATGTGTATGGAATACGGAATGAAATAAATGCAGTCACAAAAACCGGTCACTACAAAAATCTGCTTATTCGAAACAATGGAAAGTTTGCATTAACTGACAAAATTAAAATTGATGCAGAAAAAGGAAGAATTTTGCAAATATGTCATTGTGAAGGAACCGCCCAGATTGATGATATCGTAGAAAAAGAAAATGGAATTGAAATTGAAGGAAGTGTTTTCACCAGAGTACTTTATGTGACAAACGAAGACCACATTCCATTTCAGGCGACAGAAGCTAATATCCCATTCCGCCATATGGTAGATGTTCCAGGTATGCAAAAGGACTGTGAGAAAAAAATTCAGATAGAAGTGGCTGATATGAATGCAACCATGATTGACAGTGAACAAATGGATGTAAAATTAAATCTGGCAGTGTCCGCAATTGTATTTCAGCAGATGGAGGAAGAAATCATTACAGATATCCAGACAGAGGATTTGGATGTAAATAAACTCCGTGCACTTCCAAGTATCGTGGTGTATATTGTAAAACCCGGCGATACGCTGTGGCAGATTGGAAAGAAATATTACATGTCGGTAGACCAGATTAAAGCAATCAACAATCTTACCTCAGACACCATATATCCAGGGGATAAGCTGATTCTTGTTAAAAATATTTGTATGTAACGCCTATAAAAAAGCAACCAAAATGCGGTTTTCCTTCCATGGAAGACCGCATTTGTGTGCAATAGATTCGTGCAGAAAATTATTTATAAAAAGTTTACATATATTTTACATAAAGTTGATATTTTTAGTATCTCCATGTATACTTAAGAAAGTGTCAGGGAGAACAATGCTAGATAAAAGGGGA
>JAQUYA010000014.1:36303-44122 GCA_028692055.1 Lachnospiraceae bacterium
GGGGATATACATGGAGCATTATATTTTAAAATTGCCGGCTGGCAGCATCAAAAATTATTTTACAAAAGATATAGTGGTTTTTTTGATAGCAATTTTAGTATTATTGGCAGGGATTATATTATGTTTTAAGGGATATAAATATTTTCAAACATTGATTACCATAATATTAGGTTGTTTTTCGGGTTATATTGGTATTGAACTTACGGATTATTTGTCAGCGAATCCAATTATAAAAATGATATTTTTTGTTATCTTTACTTTTATAGGCAGTTGCCTGTTCTATTTCCTCACGGTTCTAATCGGTTTTCTTTTGAAGAAAATTCATCTGGAAAAAAATATTTCCAATCAAATGTATATTATTACAAGTATTCTGGGAGCAATGATTATCGTATTTATTGTATATACAGAGATATACAATGGATGGGGTCTAAATTTGATTCTATTTCTTTTTTTTACTGTAACGGGAATTATATATCAGAAAAAAAAGAAGGCAATTCAAGTGGATTTTCATAATTATGAGGATATTATAAATATGAAACCGCTGGCGGACGAGGAGAAAGAACATGCTTGACGTTCAAAGAAAAGAATTGAAGTATCTGGTCGATATTTCAGAAATGACCCGTTTGAAGAGAGCTTTGGGACAGATTATGATAAAGGATATTCATAATGGCGTAAATGGATATCGTGTACGTTCCCTGTATTTTGATACACTGGGAGATTCTGATTTTGAAGAAAAAGTAGACGGGTATGATAAAAGACAAAAAATCAGAATGCGGATTTATGATAATGCAGAAATCATAAAACTGGAGTTAAAAGCAAAGGAATCAGACATGCAGAGAAAGTATTCACTGCTGCTATCTAGAAAAGAAGCTGAGAATATGATGCATGCAGATTACGGTTTTTTATTGGAAAGACCGGAAAAAATTGCCCATTCGATTTATATAAAGCTAATGACGAACTGCTATCGGCCGAAATGTATTGTGGAATACGACAGACTTGCATTTCTAAAGGATACGAATGACACCCGTGTCACATTCGATATGAATCTGCGGGCGTCGGAAAGTAATCTGAATTTGCTGGACGAAAATCTGATACTTTATCCGGTTTGCAGCCTGGGAGAAATTACCATGGAAGTAAAGTATAATTCGTTTCTATTCTCTTATATCAAACAGATGATTAACCGAACGGATAAATCGCAGATATCAAACAGCAAATATTGCCGAGCACGTAAAATATCAAAAAAAGGGAGATTTTAATTATGAAAGAATATTTATATGAAGGATTATTAAATACGACGGGTTCGTTGACATTAGGAGATGTTTTAATTAATTTTGCTGCAGCATGTATTATCAGCTTTCTTATCTATACTTCTTACCGTCTGGCTCATATTGGAACGGTGTATAGCAAAAAATTTAATGTGTCGCTTGTGATGCTGACCCTGATTACCACGCTTGTGATGAATGTAATTGGTAATAACATTGCACTTTCTCTTGGTATGGTAGGTGCACTTTCGATTGTTCGGTTTCGTACTGCAATCAAAGATTCCAGAGATACGGCATACATATTCTGGGCAATTGCAGTTGGTATCTGTTGTGGAGTTTCGGATTATCTGATTGCCGGAGTTGGAACCTTTGTTATATTTATGTTCCTGGTTATTTTTGGTGTGGTAAAAGATAATGAGCGCATTATGGTGGTTTTGAAAATGAGTTCTGATATGGTTGATAAGGTGGACAATCGCATGATATCACTGTTTGAAGGGAAAGCAATTCTACGTGTTCAAAATACACTTCTGCAGGAAAAGCAGGCAGAAGCTATCTATGAGATTTCCAATACTATTTTAAAAAAATCAGAGAATAAGAATGGTTCATTTATAAAGGCAATCTCAGATTTGGAAGGGATTCAATCTGTCAGTATGGTAAGACAGGATGAAGAAGTCAATCAGTAGGAGGCAGGCAATGTTTCGTATTAAAACTAAGACAATCGTGATGCTGGTCGGAGTTTTGGGGTTATTTGCACTTGCAGGATTGAATATGCTGCGAAGTGGATTACATTTTGGGGAAGATCAAGATGCTGGGAGCTATCAAAGCCTTGCACCAGATATGTCGTCTGAGAATCCATTAAAGTATATCCACGAGGACTTTTCTGTAGATGAGGACTTTCATACTAATCTTCCAATTGTGATTCTGACTATGGATACCGATATTCCAGAATATAAGACATTTAAGAATGGCAAAGAAGTGGTAGCGGAGGGGATAGCTCCATACATAACAGGTTCGATTTCGATTGTTGATGGAGGAAGGAATGACAATCATTTGCTGGACGAGCCAGTCTACACCAGCTTGATAAAACTGAAAAAAAGAGGACATACCTCTTTCCTTTATGATAAATCGCAGTACCTGATTAATCTGGTAGACCAATCGGGGACGGATGTTTCAGCAGATATCCTGAAAATGGGGGAAGGAGAAAGCTGGATATTAAACGGCAGCATGGCAGATAAGAGCATGATACGTAATTATCTGCCATATCGTATTGCATCGGAGATAGATGGAAATGGAATGTCACCGGACAGCCGTTTCTGTGAAGTTTTGATAGAAAAAGATGGAACCTATGAATATAGTGGAGTTTATCTTTTGTTGGAATCGATTGAAAGAGGACCTTCCAGAGTAGATATTGATAAATACAAAGAAAAAAATATCTATTCTAGTTATATTGTAAGGCGAGATCGTTTTACGAATTTTGATCCCATGCTGGATACCTATGGACGTCTTAACGATTTTTCGAAGGAGTGGATTGGTTTGAAGTACCCTTCGGCTGCCAGAATAACGGAGCCTACAAAGCAGTATATTGAAAAGGATTTTTCCAGAATAGAGGAGATATTGTATTCTGACAAAGAATCTGTATTTAAGATTTATGACAAATACATAGATATTGATTCCTTTGTGGATTATTTCTTAATTAATGAATATTTTGGTAACTATGATGCTGGAGAACATTCTACCTATATGTATAAAAATTCTGGAGATTTATTAAAAATTGGCCCAGTTTGGGATTTTGACCAGGCAATGAACAATTATTTCCTGCAGGAGATGAATTCCAAAACACTGGCATTTCAGACAAAGCCAATCTTTGATAGGCTGTCAAAAGACCATAGATTTATTTCTGCATTAAAAGACAGATATAGTGAACTGCAAAAAGGAGCTTTATCCGAAGAACATGTTTTTGCAGTTATAGATGAAGCCACAGATTACCTGCAGTCTGCAAGAGAACGGGAATGGTACCGCTGGGCGGCGGACTATGAGGAGGATTCCGGGAAAAATATACACAATTATTATTTGCAGGACTATGTCAAAGACGGAGTAACGATTAGCAGATTTAACGATAATTATAATCAGGAAATTTATACTATAAAAAATTATCTGCATCAGCATAGTCTTATTATTCAGGAACAATTGACAAAACTTAATTTATCAGCAAAATATGATACTTCTTTACGCAGCGAGAATGGGTTGTTTTTGTTTATGGTTCTTATACTATTTTTTGTTCCATCATTTTTAATTAACAAAAGGGGATAGGTAGTTAGTAGTATGATAAATTTTAATTGGATGAATTTGGCGGTTATTACCGCAGAACAGGTACCTTCCAGAACATATTTTTTAAGAGCATTGCAGACTCCGGAGTTGATTGCTGCAATACGCATAGGTGTATTGGCAATGGCACTTATGGCAATACTCATTTTTTTGAAAATGAAGGTAAATCATAGGAATGGAGAGTAAAAAGTATGCTTTTTTCTAGTATTGTTTTTTTGCTTTACTTTTTTCCACTGGTATTTTTTCTTTATTATATGCTGTCCTTTTCCAGAATGCTGCAGAATATTCTGCTTCTCGTATCGAGCCTGGTTTTCTATGCATGGGGAGAACCGGTATATGTATTTCTTATGATAGGTTCCATTATTTTCAATTCTATAATGGGGTATTCTATTCAGTACACAAAAAGAAGCGTAATGAGAAAAGCAGAACTGTTTATAACCGTAGTAATCAATCTGGGAGTACTGTTTGTATTCAAATATCTTGGATTTGTTTTGAAATCCATAGGAACAGCAGCCAATATGGATTTTACTTTTTTCCAGATTTCACTCCCAATAGGAATTTCGTTTTTTACATTTCAGGCATTATCCTATGTTGTTGATGTATACCGAGGAACAACAAAAGCGGAAAATCCTTTTTATGTAGGATTATATATATCTTTTTTCCCACAATTAATCGCAGGACCGATTATTCAATATAATACGATTGCCGACCAGATTCGAAATAGAAAGTCAAGCTTTGACAAGCTTTCACTTGGACTATGCAGATTTACAACCGGATTGGGAAAGAAAATCCTTTTATCCAATTGTTTTGCAACAATAGCAGATAATATTTTTCAATGGTCTGCGATTGGAACGGATCGATTACCGATACCGGTAATGCTCGCGTGGCTTGGAAGCATTGCATATACCCTGCAGATTTACTTTGATTTTTCTGCATATTCCGATATGGCTATAGGCTTAGCACTTTGCTTTGGATTTAAATTTGGAGAAAATTTTAATTATCCATACATTGCAGAATCCATCACAGATTTTTGGAAAAGGTGGCATATTTCTTTGACAGACTGGTTTCATGAATACGTATATTTCCCATTGGGTGGAAGCCGGGTAAAGAATCAGGATTTTATGGTACGTAATATGCTTATTGTCTGGGTTTTAACCGGAATCTGGCATGGAGCAAATTGGACGTTTATTTTTTGGGGATTGATGTACTTTGTATTTCAGCTCGCGGAACGTTTTTTCGAATATCCAAAAAAAATAAAAAGTCCATTTTGGAGGCATTTTTACACGCTGATGGTGGTCAATGCAGCATGGGTGGTATTCCGGGCAGATGATTTATATCAGGCAGGTCGCTTTTTTATGAATATGCTTGGCTTAAATAGAAATGGATTTTATAGTGCTACTGCGATAATGCTGTTTCGGGAAAACTGGGTTTTTCTTTTAGCAGGAATTATCTTTTCTACGCCAATTGCAAGGAGCATGAATAAGATGCTATATCAACGTCCTAATTCTGTTGTAAATAAGGTTTATACCATAATTTATCCATTTGTAATGTTACTTTTGCTTATAATATGTGTAAGTTATCTTGCGAGTGGAACTTATAATCCATTTATTTATTTTAATTTTTAATTTTTCTAAATTTGAAATAATATAGAAAAACAACGATGTAGGTGGTGTAAATGAAAAAATATATCCTAAAGAAAAAAATATTTGCAGTAGTTTTTATGCTAGTTGCTTTTGGATTTTCTATCATAAATTTTAGATATAGCTATGAGCCTTTAAAGGAACTTATAGGTTCTTCAGAAGATATAAAAGTTGCAGATATTGAGGCAGCTATCTCGAGCAATTTATATGAGAAGATGAAGTTTATAGAAACCTATTCTTTTGTGCAGGTTTTAATGGATAAGAAAGAATATAATAATTTTACTATGATTAAAGATGAGGCTGGTTTCCTTCATTATGCTTCTTTTTTTCGCGAAGAGGATAATCAAATATTTGATTATGCAATGCGAGTAAAAAGACTGCAGGATTATGTGGAAAAAAATGGAACAAAAGTACTTTTTGTAGTTGCACCATCAAAATATGACCCTGATAAGGTTGATTTTCGTGAAGGAATGCCAATTAATGATCCTACAAGTGTAGTAAACGCATTGTTGTTTAGTTTGAATCGGCTTGGGGTTTCAACACTGGATTTAGGTGCCACAATACCCGGTCAGGAGATTTCTTATGAGGAAACTTTTTTTAAAACGGATCATCATTGGACAATACCAGCAGCATTTTATGCCACCAAAGAAATAGTAGATAAAATGAAGGAAAGCTTTAATGAAGATTTGGATCCGCAGGGATATTATACAAATATTGAGAACTATCGGGTAGAGACATATAAAGGCGGCATGCTGGGATCGATGGGAAGAAAAACAGGCGCAGTTTTTTCCGGAGTTGACGACTTTACAGCTTTATGGCCTAAGTTTAACGGAGATTTTTCTCGAGAATCAATGACCAATGATGGAAATATTGTAAAATCGGATGGGAATTTTGAAAAAACATTTATGAATAAAAGCGCATTACTGGATCAAAGCGATTTGTATACGGGTTCGCAGTATGCTCTTTATTTAAATGAATTAAGAATTTATGAAAAAATAATCAATTATGAAAATACAGACGGAAGCAAAATATTTATGATTCGTGATTCTTACTTTTCACCGGTTATTTCATTTATGATGCCAATGTGTGGAGAGATTGATGCCATTTGGTCGTTGGAGGAGTCGGAACAATTAAATATTGAAAATTATGTAAAGGAAAATAAATTTGATTATATAATCATAGAGGTTTATCCGTATAACATTAATGATGCGGCTTTTAATTATTTTAAATGAAGATTCGTTATATAAAAGGGGATAATAATGGAATTGGTTAAAAAATTTGTGCACAACATAAAAGGAAAAATATGGTTGATAATTAACATGTTTTTTACTATAATCTATCTAACCTGGAGAACTTTTTTTACCATTCCGCTGGAATACGGACTGATATCTACAATTGCTGGAATTTCACTGCTTGTGGTAGAAGCACTGGGAATGGTAGAGGCGTTAATACATTATATGAATATGTATTCTGTTGAAAACTATCCCCTGCCACAGGTCCCAGAAGAACTGTATCCGGAGGTCGATGTATTTATTGCAACCTATAGTGAGGATGTAAAGCTGTTATACAAAACAGTAAATGGCTGTCTACATATGGAATATCCGGATAAAGAGAAAGTCCATATCTATCTGTGCGATGATAATCGAAGAACGGAAATCAGGGAAATGGCATCAAAGATGGGCATAAATTATTTAGACCGTCCAGATAACCGTGGTGCAAAAGCAGGAAATTTGAATAATGCATTGGCACACAGCAATTCACCATTGATTGTTACTTTTGATGCAGATATGATTCCGAAACATGATTTTTTAATGAAGATGATTCCATATTTTGTAGATAACGATATAAAGAATAGGGGACGAAAGAAGGAAGAAAAAATAAAGCTGGGATTTGTACAATCCCCACAATGTTTTTATAATCCTGATTTATTTCAGTTTAATCTGTTTTCCGAGGGAAGAATTCCGAATGAACAGGATTACTTCTATAAGGATATACAGGTTGCAAGAACAAAAAGTAACAGTGTTATCTATGGTGGTTCGAATACGGTATTACGCAGAGAGGCACTGGAAGATATTGGCGGGTTCTTTACCGGTGCCATTACAGAAGATTTTGCAACAGGTATTCTGATGGAGAAAAAAGGGTATGTATCCTTAGGAATCGGCGAACCTTTAGCATCAGGGCTTTCGCCAACCAGCCTGCAAGAATTAATACAACAGAGAATCCGCTGGGGAAGAGGAGTTATTGCAACGGGAAAAAAGATGCATATTTATACATCTTCAGACCTTTCACTTTCCCAGAAAATGAATTACTGGGCATCCATCTGGTACTGGTATGCACCAATCAAACGACTGATTTATATTTTATCACCAATCCTATATGCTACATTTGGATTTATGGTGTTAAAATGTACCTTATTGGAGGTGCTGCTATTTTGGCTACCTATGTATATTTCCAGTAATATAAGTTTACGAATACTGAGTGGAAACATTCGGAGTACAAAATGGACCGGTATTTATGAAACAGTACTATTTCCATTTATGTTTATACCTATTATTATGGAAACATTTGGAATTACCTTAAATAAATTTAAGG
>JAQUYA010000096.1 GCA_028692055.1 Lachnospiraceae bacterium
AAAACATTAAGACGACAGGCTTACGGATATCGTGATGATGAATATTTCTTTCTCAAACTATTTGATGTTAGCAGGAAGAACTATGTTCGAAATCCGTTATCCCACAAAATTTGTGATTGAGCCAATAAAAATAAAAAACAAAAAATAAAAAATCCACAACTTGAGGCAAAAAGACTTCTTTGTCAAGTTGTGGATTCTTTCGTTTCCGTATTTAATTTAATCAAATGATAGTACTATTTTTTTCACTAGTCAATACTAATTTGTCCAACGAATTGTTTTCTTTTCTATACAAAAGCATTATTTCTATGACTGGGTCTGTTCCTGCATTCTATTTCTCGCCATCGCTTCCAAAATATCAACACAGCCATCAATGCCAAATTTTGCGCGGTTCAGTAACACATCTTTTCCCTCTTTACGATTCCAGCCCTTTCCCACATAAAAGGTATAATAGCTGTTTCTAACCTGGTCCATTTTCTTCACCAGCTTTTTCGCAGCATCTTCTGTAATGCCATGCTTTTCTTTGATAATCCTGACGCGAACTTCATATGGTGCATAGATAAAAGCATGTACCGTATCCGGGTCATCTTTCAGAATATAATCTGCACATCGTCCAATGATAATACAGGATTCCTTCGATGCTATATCACGAATAATCTGTGATTCCTCTGCAAATAGCTTATCGTTCAGATTATCATTTCCCATTACGAATCCCAAATACGGCTCTATAAAGCGATTGGTAATTGATTCATCCACATTTGCCAGATGTTCCACTGCTACACCACTTCTCTTTGCCGCTATTGCCAGCAAATCTTTATCATACATCGCAATACCGAGCCGTTCCGCAAGCTCTTTTCCTATCTCATGCCCTTCGCTCCCGAACTCTCTGCCTATCGTAATAATTAACTTTTTACTCATGCCATCACTCCTCCTGCCTATCAGACTTCTTTTCTCAAAGTATACCTTCTCTTGCCTGATTTTTCAACCATTACACGAGAAAGCACCTTCTAAATAAAACCAATATTACTTAATTTTAGTTGTTTTTCCATTTCCTTTTCGTTATCATATATATAGACTTGTTTATTTTAGAGATTGGAGTACTTATGAAAGAAAAATTATATACCATTCCACTTAATGATGCTTTTCAGGCAGATGATGAATGTCCTTTTTGCTTTATCGAAAAAAAAATTGAAGAGGATATGCTGGATTTCGTGTTGGGTTCTGGTTCTTCCTATATGGAAAGTGATATCCGTGAAGCAACTGACAAGGAAGGCTTTTGCCGTTATCATTTCCAAAAAATGTTTGATTACGGAAATACACTGGGAAATGCATGGATTTTAAAGACGCATTATCAGAAGATGCGGGAAGATATGCAGACGCAATTCAAGAAATTTCAGCCCTCCAAAAGCTCTCTCAAGGATAAATTCATAAAAGCCACTACACGCCAAAATCCAATTGGCATATGGACCGCTGAGAAAGCAAACTCCTGTTATATCTGCAATCGTTATTCAGACACCTATAACCGCTATCTGGATACCTTCTTTGTCATGTACAAAAAGGACGCCGCATTCCGAGAAATGGTTGAACATTCAAAAGGATTTTGTCTGCATCATTTTGGCGACCTCTGTGAAATGGCCGACCCAAAGTTATCAGACAAAGAAAAAGCTGAGTTTTACCCAGCTATGTTCTCACTTATGGATGCCAGCATGGAACGCATTCACGATGACGTCTCCTGGATGGTTGAAAAATTTGATTACCGTAATAAAGATGCCGATTGGAAAAATTCCAAGGACGCAATTCAACGCGGCATGCAAAAACTTGTTGGCGGCTATCCCGCTGCTCCAACCTATTCCTACAAAAAATAATTTCACAAAGTTTTTAATCTGTGATTTCATACATGGCAGGCTTTAAGAAATTCAGATATTCTTCTATTCTTTTATTCATCTCTTCTGGAATGAATTCTTCAAGTCTGACAAATGTATGTTCAATACCTTTTAAGGTAAAGTGAATAATATTTGTTGCCAGCTCTATATTCACGTTTTCTTTCCAGCCATTTCTGTCTGCCCTGTCAAAAATCGCTTCGTATTCTTTTTTACGTTCCGCTCTTTTGGCAGCAATCAATGGGACAACTTCTTCGTCTGTTTCTTCCTCTGCTTTTTCCAGGAAAGCTGCCATATATGGATATTGCTTCATGACAAGCAAATGTGCCTTTTGTATCTGCTTTAAAAGTTCAAAATAGTCATGCTCTTTGATGCTAACTGTCTGGTACAACTCAATTGCCAGATATTTGAGGCTATACGCATATAGAAAGTCATATAAGCCTGCCTTGTTGGTAAAATAATGAAACAATAAGCCTTTACTGATGCCTGCCATTTTCACTACATCATCCGTACTTGCCCGTCTATAATCACTCAGACTAAATATTTTTAGTGCTGCATTTATCATTTTATCCTGTTTTTCTTTTTTCAAATCAAAAAATTTATCATTCATCCAAATACATGTACCCTTCTATTTTCATTGACTAAATTAGTCGAAATTAATAATAGCATATTCTTATCTGCAATTCAATGAAACCATACGAAAAAAGGAAATTTTAATGTATAAGGACAAATAAAAATAAATTTATGTATATTCCCTTTCCAATTCCGTAAAATAGTATTAAAATGTATATATTAGAAAGCGAATTCCGCTGGAATGAAAGGAGTACATTTATGGCTAAAAAGTTTGGGAAATTTCTTATGTTTACTGCTGCCGTAGGTGCAGTTGCCGCAGGTGCTTATTACTATATGCAGAACAAAAACAATAGCAACTTTGAAGATGATGATGATTTCGATGATTTTGATGATTTCAGTGATGATTTGGATGAAGATGATGATAATGATAGCAGCCTTACAAAAGAACGCTCTTATGTGTCTTTAAATCTTGATGATGCTAAAAAAGCTGAAAGTGCAGAAAACGACAGCACTCCTGTAACAGAAAAAGTTGAAAAAGTGGAAGAATTTTTTGACGATGATGACGATGCCGATGGTTCTTTAGATGCAATCTAGGGCTACAAACAATCCATGAGAAAAATGCTTCTTTTTGCATTTTTCCAGTGTGTAAAGAAACCCTTAATTAGCGTTTTTTGCTAATTTAGAGTTTCTTTACACACTTTCCAACATTCTTTTAATTTCCGAATTCCTTCTATGATTTTCTCCTCTGAAAGACCACCATATCCCAAAAGAATCGTTGCTTTTTCCTCCGGCTTTGTTCTGCAGATAAAAGTTTCAGAAAGACCATATACACGAATATCGGCTTCCTCTGCAAGTCGAACCAATTCAACCTCTAATCGATTATCCTTTGCCTGTAGCAAAATGTGTAATCCGGCATTTTCTCCCATAACATGAAAATATTGTTCAAAAGGCTTTAACTCTGCCAATAAGGTATCATGCTTTGCCTTATATCTTTTTCTCATTTTATTCAAATGCCTTTCAAAATAACCTTCTGAAATAAACTCATGCAGCATCATTTGATCCGTTCTGGATACTGTCGATGAAAGAAATTGGGCATTTTCTTCATATTTTTCTAATAGTTTTTGTGGTAGTACCATGTAGCTTACTCGTATTGCCGGTGCAATTGACTTGGAAAATGTACCAATGTAGATTACATTCCCATGTTTATCCGATGCCTGCAGGGAAGGAATCGGCTTCCCTTTATACCGAAATTCACTGTCATAATCATCTTCGATTAGATATCGTTCTTCTCCTTCGGTAGCCCAGTTTAGCAACTCCATTCTACGACCAATCGGCATAACGATTCCCATTGGATATTGGTGTGATGGCATTACGTAGGCAATGTCTGCCCCTGACTCCTTTAAACAATCGGCACGCATACCATTCCTATCCATTTCAATCATCCGAATCTCATAATTGCAGGAGCGAAATGCCCGATAGGCTCTTTTATAAGTAGGATCCTCCATTGCAACACTTCTATTATTTCCAAGAATTTTTTCCAATAATATGAGAAGATAATCGTTTCCAGCTCCGATAATAACCTGTTCTGTAGTACAGTTCACCCCTCTGGAGGCATGCAAATAGCGGCTAATTGTTTCGCGCAAAAGCCACTCCCCCTTTGCAGGACCCAAAGCAAACAAGTTTTGTCCATAGTTGGATAATGTGTTTTTGTAGACACTTTTCCAGGTAGTAAGTGGAAATCCTTCCATGTCTATCCCATTCAATGAAAAATCAATTGCATAGTTCTTCCCGACTGGAAGTTCCTCTTTTTCCTCTGCATAGGAACTCTCCTGAAATTTTAAAAGATTATCAATTTTACATATAAAATAGCCGCAGCAGGGTCTTGCCTCGATATACCCCTCCGATACCAACTGCTCATATGCCAGGTCAACGGTACTTCTGGAAATCTGTAAATATTCCGCCAGAGAGCGTGTAGAGGGAAGCTTCTCTCCTCTGAGCAGCTTCCCTCCACGTATTTCATTTTTTATATATTCATAAATTTGTTCATATAGATGTTTCTTACCGGATACATCTATTTGTAATGTTAATTCATTCATATTTGCATACCCAACAAATTATTTTTTCTGCTTTTTAATTTTACTCATTAATATATCCCTTAAATCCCTTGCCTTATCTTTCATTCTGGGATTGGTACCATTTGCAGACAAAATGCTGGAAATAAGTTTGGTAGAAACATCATATTGCTCAAAATCCATTGCAATAACCGCAATCAAATAGTCAACGGTTGTTTCATCCATTCCGCACATCGGATAGCTCTCACTTTGTCTGGCTGCCAGAAATCCCTCCAGCGCATTACGCATAAACTCTTTTTCTTCCGCTTCGCCATCTGCTTTCTTTTTTGCATATTCCGGATCACTTGAATCAAAAAGCTCATTACGTCCACGCAATAGCCAGGCTGTTTTCAAACAAATATAAGCCTTTTCACTTGCCTTTCCCTGCTTTACAAGCGCATTTGCCAAGGCAAGCTTATAACGTTCCAGAGCTTCTTCATAAGTATAAACTTCGCTCATCTCTTTCTGCTCTTTAAAGGATTTCGAAATGACTTCTTTGATTCTCTTTGTCTGAAATTGCGATAGTATTTTAAAATATCTTGTTAATGCCGCATAACCACAGTGAGGGCATAATACAACATCATATTTTAACGTATCAATACCTTCATATTTCGGTCGTAGATCAAGATCTGTGCCTATCAGCTTCGCCTTTCCAACTTTAACTGTTTTCACTTTAAATTCATGATCACAAACCGGACAGTTGTAGGTTTTGTCAAAAATATAATCCTGCTCCATCTGCAATTGCTTCTGTATGGGTGTCAATACTTCTTCCGTCTCATTTTCTTCCGGACTCTCATATAGATTCGCACCCTCTAAATCACCTAAACCAAACTGTCCTAAGCCGTCTAATAATCCTGCCATTATTGAATAACCTCCATACCACTTTCACTTTTGTTTTCTTTTTTGTTACTCCTTCTTAGGAAGAACAAATGAACTCTTTAATGACACTATTCGATTGAATACCAGTGAATCTTGTGTAGAATCTTTTGAATCTACACAGAAATATCCTTGTCTTACGAATTGGAAGCTTTCCAATGCTTCTGCTTCTTTCATAACTGGCTCCATATAGCACTCTTTTAATATCGTTAATGAATTTGGATTTAAATTTAGACTACCATCCTCATTGTATACACCTTTTTCTTCGTCTATAATGTTCTCATATAAGCGAACCTCTGCCTTTACCGCATGATTTGCCGGTACCCAGTGAATTGTTCCTTTCACTTTTCTTGCCGTAAATCCTGTTCCACATTTCGTTTCCGGGTCATAGGTGCAGTGAATCTCTATGACATTCCCCTCTTCATCCTTTACAAAGCTTTCACATTTTACAAAATATGCATGCATCAAACGTACTTCATTTCCTGGAAATAATCGGAAATATTTCTTAGGCGGCTCTTCCATGAAATCTTCACGGTCGATATATAGCTCTCTTTCAAAAGTGACCTTACGTGTGCCCAATTCTTCATTTTCCACATTATTTACAACATCCAGATATTCCACCTGTCCCTCTGGATAGTTATCAATAATCAGTTTGACAGGGTCAAGAACTGCCATGACTCTTGGCTTCTTAAGCTTTAAGTCTTCACGGATACAATATTCTAACATACTGTATTCGGCTGAAGAATTACTCTTAGACACCCCACAAAGCTCTACGAACATCTTAATGGATTCCGGAGTAAAACCTCTTCTTCTAAGTGCTGCAATGGATACCAGACGTGGGTCATCCCAGCCATCTACGATACCTTCTTCTACCAGTCTCTTAATATATCTCTTACCGGTTACCACATTAGTCAGGTACATTTTCGCAAACTCAATCTGTCTTGGCGGTTGTGAGTACTCCAGCTCACGTACTACCCAGTCATACAGAGGTCTGTGGTCCTCAAATTCCAACGTACAGATAGAATGTGTAATGCCTTCAATCGCATCTTCAATCGGATGTGCATAATCGTACATTGGATAAATACACCATTTATCCCCGGTATTGTGGTGTGTCATATGTGCTACCCGATAGATAATTGGATCTCTCATATTCATATTTGGAGATGCAACATCTATTTTTGCGCGTAGTACCTTTTCGCCATCCTGATATGCTCCGTTTTTCATTTTTTCAAATAAGGTCAGATTTTCTTCCACACTTCTATTTCTACTTGGATCCTCTTTACCCGGTTCGGTAAGGGTTCCGCGATACTCGCGCATTTCTTCCGCCGTCAAATCCGACACATAGGCTTTGCCTTTTTTAATTAATTTGACTGCCCCCTCATACATTTGCTCAAAATAATTCGAAGCAAAAAATAGACGGTCTTCCCAATCAGCACCCAGCCATTTAATATCTTTTTGAATTGATTCCACAAATTCTATTTTTTCCTTCGTTGGATTTGTATCATCAAACCGCATGTTAAATTTACCGTTATATTTTTGTGCTAGTCCGTAGTTTAATAAGATAGATTTGGCATGTCCGATATGCAAATAGCCATTTGGCTCCGGAGGAAATCTGGTATGAACGGTATCATATACTCCTTCTGCCAGGTCTTTTTCTATTGCCTGCTCTATGAAATTTTTAGAAACAACTTCTGCTTCCTTATTTTCATTATTGCTATTTTCACTATTATTGTTTTCTATCATGTCTGTTTTGCTCATATATTATAACCATGTCCTTCTCTCAGTCTATACTCTTGCGATGCAGTGCCATATTCATTTATGATAGCATAGATTTTTCAATTAATAAAGCTTTTATTCCTTATAAATATGTGCTAAAATAAACTGTATTTAATTTTACCATGTAATGGTAATTTAAAAAATTTTAATGTTTAAAAGGGAGAGTAATAGTATGTTAACAAGAGCAGAAATGAAGCAACGAGCAAAAGACGCCATGTCTTCTGCATCCACACACCCAGTACTTGTCACCTTGGTTTTTTTAGTTATATCTTTTGCAATCACAGGAATTATCAGCTTTATCATGCAAATGATGTCCATTGGAGTTTCTATTGGTACGAGTGCATTGGATTCTAATCCAGCAGTAATCGGCGGTATTTTAGCCGTCCTACCCGTAACAATCATTTTATCACTTGTATCATTCGTTATTAACAGTATCCTTGCAACTGGATTAACCGCTTATTACATCAAGACAATTCGTCACCAGGAAGCTGGCATGGAAACCTTATTTGCATTTTTCAAATTCGCTGTTAAGATTTTCTGTCTGTACTTTATGATTCAGCTGTTTATTTCCCTATGGTCATTGTTATTCTTTATTCCAGGTATTATCGCTACATATCGCTATGCAATGGCAGTTTATATTTACATTGATGACCCTGACAAAGGGATTCTGCAATGTATTACTGAGAGTAAATTAATGATGGTTGGACATAAGTGGGAATTTTTCGTATTACAGATTTCCTTTATCCTTTGGGGTCTGTTATGTCTGGTAACCTGTGGACTCGCTGCTCTCTATGTAGCTCCTTATTCAGGATTAACCTGTGCCGTATATTATGATAATTTAAAATATATCAATGCTCCACAGTCTGCTCCATTTGAAGGTCAGCCTCAGTTTAACTGACAACAACCAATGTAGGTAAAGTTATAAAAACAAACATATTTCCATAAAACAAGACCTGTAATTCCAACTATGTATTGGAATTGTAGGTCTTCTTTTTATAAGTAAGGGAAATTACTTCTGTCTATGCAATTTTAATACATTCTACATTTACTGCAAAGTGCATATTATATTCCATAACCTCCAAAAAGGAACAAAGATTATGTACAAAGCTCGGTGGGAAAATGTTTCTATGAAGGAGCGTTTGAAAGCGTTGGTGCTTATGTAGCGTACTTTGCTGCATTATGCACCACTACGCTTGAAACCGAACGAGAGTGACTCCTAAATAGAAACATTTCCCGCCGAGCTTTGTATATAATCTTTGGTATCATTTATAATATGACACATTTGTCACATGTTTTAATTGGTGGAACAGATGCACAGACGTTAAACTATCAAGCTGCCTTGCGTGCGGCACAACTTGACATTACTGTCACTTTATCTCCTACCGATACTGCGCCCTTCGATGCCTTATTGCTTCCTGGTGGCGGTGATATCGACCCTTCTCTTTTCCATCAGACAAATCATGGTTCACGGAATATTGATACCACATTAGATATTCAGCAGTTACAATTACTGGATGCCTTTGTGAAATCCCAAAAGCCCGTACTCGGAATCTGTAAAGGTATGCAGATTATCAATGTATACTTTGGTGGAACTATTCAACAGGATTTACCAACTGCTAAAATACATGCCTGGAATAAGACGGATATGATACATGCCAGTACTTCTGTCTCTGGTTCCTTCATACAGCAATTATATGGAAACGTACTTGCTACAAACAGTGCCCATCATCAGGGTTGCGGCACTCTGGGTAAGGAACTTTTACCTGCTCAATTTGCTTATGACCATGTGCTGGAAGCCCTGTCCCATAAAACTCTGCCTATTCTCGGTGTCCAATGGCACCCGGAACGCATGGCATACAATCTGCGCCGCCCTGACACCGTAGATGGAGCCCCCCTCT
>JAQUYA010000015.1:0-18548 GCA_028692055.1 Lachnospiraceae bacterium
GTTCTTTAGGAGCAATATTCGAAAATGGTGGTATTGCTGCAATATAATCCTTATCAGAATTTACACAATTATCCCATCTATAATGAAAAATATAATCGAATCGTTCGTTTCTTTTAAGTGGATGATGGTAAGTACTCTATTACCCGTACCTTATAATACTACCACATTCATGAGATAATTGTTCCAAATTCTTTCGTACGTTTTGCGCGATTCGCGCAATTCGAGCGATACTACAAGGAGGTTCTCATGAACGCAAAACAAAAACTTCATCAAACTAAGCTCAGTCAGTGGGCTGTCCACTTTCAGAAACAGGCCGATAGCGGCCTTACCATCAAAAACTGGTGTGATCAGAACAACATTTCCATTCATACCTACAACTACTGGAAGCATGCTCTAAAAGAAGAGTATGTCTCCACTGTCCTTCCTGATATTGTTCCAGTCACTTCTCTAGTTTCTCCTCTGCCTGCATCTAAAGATGTTCCTAATACATATGGCTCCATCATTCAGTCTGGTTTGCCCCGTTCGTTAGATTCGCGCGAATCGCGCGATTCGTGTGATACCAGCCAGATTCATGTAACCATCGGTGATGCCAGCATCAGTTTTGCATCTTCTGTTTCTGATGAGATGATCTGCCGAATCATCCGGGCGGTGCGCCATGCTTAGAGATGCTGACCCAAAAAAGTTTGCTGACATCTACGTTGTCTGCGGGCGTACTGACATGCGCCTTGGTATCGACAGCCTTGCTGCTATTATTGAAACCCAGTATCATCTCCCTGTCTTTGTCCCAAACACTCTTTTTCTCTTCTGTGGCAGACGCGCCAACAAGATAAAAGGGCTTGTCTGGGAAGGGGATGGTTTCCTGCTTCTTACAAAGCGTGTGGAAGATGGTCACTTTACCTGGCCGCGTACTTCCACTGAAGCAAGATGTCTGAATCCTCATCAGTTTGACTGGCTGATGAAGGGATTTTCTATAGACCCAGTTATCAAAGAACATACTCCCTCGCGGTCTGCATGATTCTTTGTGCAAAACACAGAAAATATTTGTCGTATTTTCCTGCTTTTTTTATGTGCCTATATGACTCGCTGCAACCCTGTTTTCCGCTTTTTATGCTGGTTGTAATCGACTCATATGGGTACATTTCTTTTTTTCTTCCCTTATCTTTTCTGTCTCTTATTTTTTCTTTTTCCTTCTCTCATCCATAGGCATTTTTACCATACTCCATTTCTCTCAAAGTGGCATATTTACTGTTTTTCTGCTATAATTTAGTCATTAAGTGAGGTACCCTATGACTGATTTTTCAAAGCTTTCCCCGGAAGAACTGAATAAGATGAATAAGCATGTCCTTATCACAATCATTGGCTCTCTGCAGTCACAGCTGAATGCCATAAGCAGTCAGTTGAACTTTCTGACCGAGCAGATCGCCTTGATGAACCAGCGTTCCTTTGGTCGCAAGACAGAACAGCTTGACGAGATGCATCAGATGAGTCTCTTTGAGATATTCAATGAGCCGGAAGCTTTGTCTGATGATTCCAAAGAGCCTGAGATTACCGAAATCACCATATCTTCTCATACCCGCAAAAAGAAATCAGCCAGAGACTCTAATTTGGAAGGGCTCCCTGCACGCATTATCAATCACACCTTGTCAGCAGAAGAACTGGAAAAGCTTTTTCCGGATGGATATAAGGAGCTTCCTGAAGAAGTCTATAAGCGCCTGTCTATCATTCCGCAGACCTTTCTCGTAGATGAACACCACGTCCATGTGTATGCTTCTAAAACCAATGATGGCACCATTGTCAGGGCAAAACGTTCTGCTGATGTTTTCAGGAACAGCATCGCAACTCCTTCTCTGCTTT
The DNA here is from genome assembly GCA_028692055.1 of Lachnospiraceae bacterium. GTDB lineage: Bacteria > Bacillota > Clostridia > Lachnospirales > Lachnospiraceae > SZUA-378. The sequence goes on from JAQUYA010000015.1 coordinate 1,855, forward strand.
CTGCCATCATTACCGGCAAATATGCGAACCACCTGCCACTTGACAGACAATCCAGATGCTACAAGGATAATGGGGTTAAACTGGAAACGAACACTCTGGCTAACTGGATGATGCGGGCTTCAGAAGTTCACCTTTCCATTATATATGACGAGCTTCATAAATATCTCTATCAGTCCAATGTTGTCCATGCTGATGAAACTCCTTTTCAGGTAATAAGAGATGGACGCAAAGCCGGATCTGACAGCTGGATGTGGGTTTACTGCAATGGTCTGTGTGACAGCAGGCAGCCTGTGGTCATCTATGACTTCCAGAGTACCAGACGTGCCGACCACCCAAGAGAGTTCTTAAAAGATTATTCCGGTATCGTAGTAACGGATGGTTATCAGGTCTACCACTCCCTTGAGAGCAAAAGACCCGATCTGGAAATCGCCGGATGTTGGATTCATGCAAAACGCAAGTTTGCGGAGCTTGTAAAGGCTGCTGGTATAAAAGCACTTGATGGAACCGTTGCTGCTGAGGCCACGAAACGAATATCCGAGCTGTTCCATCTGGATAACCAGTTTAATGAGCTCGTAAAAGAAGAACGTGAGAAACAACGCCAGCTTATTGTAAAACCAAAGGTTGACGACTTCTTTGCATGGGTAAAAGAGCAAAGTTGCAAAGTAACCGCTGGAAGTAACACTTTTAAAGGACTGCAGTACTGCATCAATCAGGAAAAGTACCTTCGCGTATTCCTATCTGATGGTAATGTCCCGATGGATAACAACAGAGCCGAGCAGGCCATTCGTCCATTTACTCTTGGTCGAAAGAACTGGGTCAACATGGACTCTATTCGTGGTGCTCAGGCCAGTGCTATTCTTTATAGCTTGGTCGAAACAGCAAAAGCAAACAACCTGCGCATATATGAATATCTGGAGCTGCTTCTGGCTGGTCTGGCTGAACATGCGGAGGATACAGACCGTAATTTCTTAAAAGATCTTCTTCCATGGTCTGAAAACGCACAGACGAAATGTAAAAGCCTAAAAAAATCATAATTAAGATGTCAAGGTTCAAATCTATGGAAATCCGCCAGAAATGGCGGTTTCTTTTGTTTTAAGTACTCATGTTTGAGTGTTTACTTTAGTCCTATAATGAAGATGGCACGTAAATAAAGCGTGACTATCATTTATAGGAGGTCGATAATCATTTCACTCACTTTGAATGTAAGTACTCTATTAAGCGCTTACAAAACAATAGCCTAAAATACCGACTTAAAAAGCTTATATCCCTCACAAGTTGAAAGCTTATCATTTTCTAGATCCAAAAGTATTTTTCTAAGTGAAATAGGTTTGTTAATTAATAATCCTATTCCATTAATCTTTAATACTGGTTCAATATCTGTAAGAAATCTATCCCCAATTGATATAATCTCCTGTGAATTTACGTTATATCTTTTGAGCAAATCCAGCATTACCTTGTATTTACTAAAGGTACCTATACAACAATTCTTGTCACTACAAATTATCTCATTGAAGTAATTGGAATTAATTTCTAAATGTTTAAGTATATCATTAATATTTTTGTTTGAATTACTTGATAAAAGAATGAGTGTCCCTACCTTACCAAATTGGCTCATTAGTTCATCATCTACTCCCTGTATTTTATTAATTTTTTTAACTAAAAAATTATTTTCACGAAATTCACTCCATTCTTCTAAGTCAAATCCCATTTTAGCAAACAATTCCGTACAAGATTTGGATTTTTCATTTCTTTGGCTATAAATACCATTATTTTTGAATAATTGAGTAATTTCTTTATCTCTCATATTTGTCTTCATTTTAATATAATCAATTTGAATCATATAATTCATCAGAGATACATCTTCCAAATCATAGAGTGTCCCATCCAAATCAAAAACTATTAGTTTTATTTTCATTTTTCATTATCTCCAAATCAGAAGGAATAGAATAACTCGAATCATCTTTTTCTGCTTTTTCATAGAATATTTGAATTATGCAATTTTTACACCATGAGGCTAATTTATAGTTATCATTTTTCTGAAACACATAATCATTCATCTTATATACAAAGAAAATAAAAAGTGCTGCCTTTAAACGTTGCTCCTTTACATAATGGGTAAAGTATGAAAATAATTCATTATATTTTTTTCTGTTAAATTCATCTGGCCATTCACGCAATTCTATAATAAACTGAATAACAAACTCAAATTCTTTAGGTCCGATACTACCCCGTGGATCAATTGCTCTAACGCCCTTTTCTGTACTCAAAATATTTCTTCTATGAAGATCTCTATGAAGATAGAACTTGGATGCATCCTCAAAATAATTCTTCCATATAATTCTAGATAATTCTTCCATTCTTTTTCTAAATGTGTATTCGAACGTAAAACGATCTGCACATTTGACATATTCTTCAAACTCATCTTTCACATTTGGAATCATTTCATCCTCAACAAGTAATTTTTCTGGAATCATGGTATCATTTACTTTATCAAAAAAATCCTTTAAATCTTGATTATCAATATTAAATTTAACATGTATTCCTGGTTTTATCATCTTCATTATTAATGCATGATATGTTTCATCGGCTCCCAACAATTCTGCCAAAATATTTTTTGATGCATATTTATAGTAAATATATTCTTTATGAAAATGAAATAATGAAGGTGTAAATTTAATAACGATATCTCCATATTTTTCTGAATGAGCCTCATATACTATATTAGCTTCTGTCTGAGAATTAATTTCATAATTTGTCACTGTATACCGATGTGCAATTTCTTTTATTTGGACTTGTACACTAGAAATCCAATTATCAATCCCTAATGTTCCATCAGCTGATAAATATTTATTTACTATTGACAATGTATGTTCCTTTGCTGGATATGTAATTAATTCTTCACGAAGAACCCTTAATAATTTCAAATCATGTGCATATGTTAATTTCATTGTATATGGATAATCAAAACAATAGTATGCCTTTGAATTTCTAGGCATATTATGAAATATGTACTTATACATATTTTCAAAATTAAAATTTGAGAAAATCATTTTAAATCGATATGCATCAGGTTCCATTACATTAAAAAATTCATCTCTATCTACTCTTTGTTCGTCATATCGGTGCAAGGCTGGAGCAAGTTTCCATGTTGTTAATACAAAATCATACATTTCGAGATAATTAAAATATTTCTCGTATTGCTCACTTGTAGCCAATGGACATACTGCATTGGTTATAATTATTTTCTCGCAGTCATAGTGTTCATTCACATATACTAATCCATTAGCAACCGATTCCGGTCTAGTTGCTCCACCTGATACTGCTGGAATATGATAACGTTCATGGACAAATTCTACATAATTTTCTGCGGCAACAATTACAATTTCATCTGCATTTCTAGTTTTACGACATTCATCTATTACATAATCTATTACCATCCTGTTATCCAGTATACAATACTGTTTCGGACAGTCTGCGCCAAATCTTTCGCCTACTCCTCCTGACATTACCAATATTACATTTTTAATATATTTTTTTTTCACTTATATTCCTCCAAAAATTTAATTGCACTTAAGATAGCATTTCTCTTCAAAAATAATATTAACACTAGTAGCCCAATTAAAAAAATCCTTATTAGCAATACTTTGTATGATAAAACAAGAACTCCTGAACATAAAATTAACATTCCTAGTCCCAAAAGTAATAGTTTCCAATTATATGGATTTCTAATATGTAATCTTTCTTTACATATTCTATTCATTACTGCAAAATGAAACATTGCATACAATAAATAACATATTAACGTCGTATATCCTGCCGCAATATAACCCCAGATTCTAATTCCAATATAATTCAGAACAATATTCATTACTGCAGATATTGCAGTTGCCAACGCAATTAATTGAGTTTTTTCATAATAAAACTCAAATTTTCCGAATTGATCATACGCAAATAATAGAATCGTACTTATTGCTATTGGCGGAATAACGTAAATAGCTTCATGATATGAAATAGGTGCAAAAATAGAAACTAATTCTGGTGCAAAAGCAATAAGCATCAAATTTAGTACTCCAATACCAAACATACATTTATATGAAACACCTGAAATATTATCTATCTTTCCTTCTTTAATTTTTTGAAATGTCCAGGGGCCTAATGTTTGATTCAATGCTGTGTTAAATATTGTCATAAGCATTGCTATAGAATATGCTAAGCTATATATTCCAGCACTCGCACTCGAATCTATTTTTTCTATCATTATTCTATCTGAACTAATTAAAATTGTCTGTGATAAGTAATGTGGAATCAAAGGAATATTAAAGGTAAATGCATAAATCCAATATTTTTTTTTGTAAAATTTTCCCTTTGAAATCTGAATAAAAAAGAAAGCCGTGTACGATAATATATTAACAATTGCAATTCCCAAAATTCTTGCTGTAACCTTATTCTCAAATGCTCGTATCAAAACTATACATAAAATAGGCTGACAAATTGCAGCAATAATAGACAAGAAAAATAATTTCTTATACTTGTAAACTACTCTCTGTCCTGCTGCCCAAAAATTATATACAGCATTACTCCACATAATCAAAAACATAGAATACATTTGAATCGAATTTAAATTAGTAATTAAATTTATCTTTTTTCGAAGTAATGTGTATATTAGCAGAGATATAATAATTAGGAGGCATTCCAATCCTTGTAACGAAGACATAAAATTGTTTCTGTCTGATTCGAACTTAATTAATCCTTGTTCATATACACCATAAAATAGGTTTAACGTAACAAACACAGTAATTATACCAAGCCATGAATTAAATACATTATATTGACCAAATTCCTCTGTAGAAAGAAGCCTTGTAAATATTGGTGTTGATATTGTTGAAATTCCCTTTTGTATGAACGATGCAGCAAAAAACCAAATTGCAGCTTTTGCTTGCTTTGAAAAACTATTATATTTTTTTAAAAATTTATTCATTTTCTATAATCCTGAAATGAGTTCTTTAGATCTATGATACCCCCATCGAAATCATGCCCAGAATTCTGCATCTCAACTGGGGGCAATTTCATATAGTCTCCAAAAAACTGGGTTAAATATTCATGGTATCCTTTGGGGCATCGTATAACTGTATCTTCAAAAGGAAATTCTATATAACTCAAAAAAAACTCACTTGGAAAGGTAAGATATGTCATCTTTGATTCCCAAACATGCCCCGTATAAACACTCTCTTTTAAAGGATACTTTGCCAACTCTTTCTTCCATTTTTTCCATAAGTAACCTTTAGGCAACAAACGAAATGGGAAAAAAATCAGCCAAGCTACTTTACCACAAATCGATTTTTCTATGTTAAATTTCAAACTAGTTTTTTTATTAATTCTCTCTAACCAAATTCCTTTATGATAAAATGTATTTCTTTTTTTTCTTTCCTTTGGTATCCCAGCGAGAGGAAAAATATCTAGCCATACCCCTCCATACATATCTGGATAATCAATAAAACATCGTTCAATCATCGTTGTGTTCACATTTATTACTTTTATAAAGAACAATGGATTGTGTCTAGATTCATATGGTGTTACTATTTTCAGATATTCTGGCAACTTCCTTTTGGCAACCGCTAAAAAAGTATCAAATTGTTCTATAGGAATCGCTATGTCCAAATCGTCATCCCATGGAATAAATCCTGAATGCCTAACAGCTCCAATACAAGTTCCTCCAAGTGCATAATAATCAATATCATTAGCTTTACATATTTTAGCTATTTCTTTAAATATATCCAAAATATGCTTCTGAATATCATTCATAAATACTTTTTCTCCTTTTCACGAGCTCCATATAAAAAATAAACTTGTTACAAATTAAGATATTATCTATTAAACACGTCATAAATTTTTCTCATGAGAGAAAATAATTTAGGAAAAAATAAAGTAATATAAGCTATTTTATGTACAATATCCACATAAAAAAAATTTTTTTTACAATAATTTAACAGTTCTTTATATTCCTGTTCACATATTTCACGCTTTCCTTCAATAGTTATTAACGACAAATATGCAAATGATCTATTAAACATAAATCTTTGAAGCATTCTCTCATTTATATCCATATTTTCTAATGTATTCATATAATAATTTAACATTATCGCAATAGCTTTTATTACTTGGCTATTACATTCCATTCGGCTGAGCGTATTTGGTTCTGTACAATTAATATATAATGGTGCATCTATTGATATTGCTTTTTTGCTTTGCATACAAACATCCAATTTAAAACAGCTATCTTCTCCCCATTTAATATCCGGCCTAAATCTTATTTTCTTTATAATGTCATATGAATAGAAGGCTCCACATACAACTGTCTTAATTTGTTTATCACATAATAGTCCTTCACAAATACTAACGTTGCCGCTAAAAGATGATAACATATATTTATCAAATCTTTTCTTTTCATTTACAGAAAAATCAAATTCAATAAAATCTATTTTTTCGGTTTCAATAATACTGTTACAAATTTCTATACATCTTTCATCCAAAAAATCGTCTGCATCTAAAAATACAATATATTCTCCTAATGCAATATCTAAACCTGCATTTCTCGCGCTTGAAGGTCCATAATTATCTTGGCTTATAAGTTTACATAAATACTTAGTTTTGTTTTTATATTTCCTGCAAATCTCTAAACTTCCATCATTTGACCCATCATCTACTAATATAATTTCTAAATTTTTATATGTTTGTTTCTCCAAAGAATCCAGACACCTAATTAAATATTTTTCTTTATTATATATTGGTATAATTATACTTATAAGATACATCTTTCTACCTAAACCTTTCACTTCATTCAGCCACTTTCCAGCCTCCTAGTACTCTCATCTCTTATATTCCAAACAATAAATTCAAAAAAATATTATCTGCTAAATATGAAGAAAGCAAATCAGCTTTTGTGAATAAAATATAAAAAGCAATAAATGAAAATAGATTATATGTAATAAAAATCTCTTTAAAAATATTGGGAATTCTTATCCGATATATGGCTCCTCCTTCCAGACTTCCCTTGCAGTTTGACGCTAAAATGGAATATAGTACAAACCAAACTCTGGGTACTCTCAACATAACATTAGTAAACCAATAAAACGGAACAGATACCAATAGTAAAATCGACCCTATATAAATCAAAAAACCATTAGGTTCTATAAGATTATTTATCATCTTGAGAGTATATTTCTTTTCACGAATTCCACGTATATGAAGCAAATAATTGCAAATAATCACTCCTGCAATCTGCCAAAAAACAGATAGTGAAAATGTTTTCACTGATAGTATCCGTGAATATACTACTACATCTGGAATTATATTCTGTAATACTTTCATAATAAATGGAATAAAGATAGAACCAATTATTGCAAATAGACAAATAATTGATTTGATCATTCTCAATTCGAAATATGGTATCAATAATAAAATCAAAAATATAATTGCAAAAAAATGAAAGCCAGTTGCAATAAAAATAAGAAAAGTAAATATAATCTGTCTTTTTTTACTACTAATATTTTGAAAATAAATATATATTGCTAAAATTATGACAGCACTAGATGTCATGGCCTTTAACTGAAAAGCATACTCAAAGGTTGTAAATCCAAATAAAAGACTAACGCATAATGCTGGTTGTTTCGACCATTTTTTTATAACATATGCAAAAACACAAATACTTATCAATGTAATTAAAAAATGAAAAAATGAAAATGACATTCCTAACTTATAACTTATTATCGCTAAATACTCATACATTTTATCAAACGGTGAAGCTGAGATAAAGTTATTTACATATTCACGTCGATAATAATAAAGATCAATATTTCCATTATATAATCCGGTAAATAAGCTAAGCATTGCAACTTCAAATAAAAAAACAGCCTTCGATTTTTTTTTCAAAAAACCTAATAGCATACATAATATTACAAAAAACAAGCGTACATATAAATTCGTATTCATAGTTATTAACCTTTCGCTTCACATATATTCTTAAAAACAAATACAATAAAGTCTTTCAGCATCTATTGCCTTTTCCCACTTTATCATATTTATAGATTAACAACTTTACTTACGTATTTTCCCCATTACTTTCTTTATCTTAGCTAAAAAGTTCTTATACCTAATCTTAAAATAATGTAGATTGAAATTTTGTTTCTTTATATGTGAAAATGACTTTTCAATCTTGTCTATACTAACCTCTAGTGGTTCAAAAGCATTTGGAATAATTTTGAAACATGACTCTTCTTCAATCCTAACTGACATCTTTCTTTTTTGTAAGTGTATATACATATACTCTTTTTTTCTTATCTCAGAATTTTCTTTAATATATCTCCATAATTTTCCTTTATTCCAAAGAAAAAAAGAATTGCTTTTTTTTTCATGGTTTTGATACATATCGTCTAATAAAAATCGGGAAGATTTTGTGTAGATATCTGCCGCTGTCGATTTCCCATATATCTTATAGTTGTTATCTGAAAACAACTTATTGATACTAATTCTATCCTTAAAAGTTTCATCAAAATTAAAATTTTTATTCGAACTTAAGACACTTTTATAGAATAGTTTCTCTTTTATTGGTTTCATAAATAATTCATTACATTCTTTACTATTTTTGATTAATGAAAAATGTCCAAGTTCAAACACTTTATCATATATTAATACATCATCTGTCAGAAATTTCCGCAAATCACCATATATAACATCAACATCGCAATATCCCCAATAATCATAGTCCCTTATTATCTCAGGAAATAGAAACCCATACATTGGTCTATAATCACATAATTTGTATGGTGTCTTCAGCTGAATATTGAAGTCAAATTTAGTTTGAATCTTCTGAACCAGTTCACTAAATGTAGAATTCACGATATGTACATTTAGCGGATAATCATGCTTATCAACATTATCTGTAATAATCGTCCAATCAATTGTGGGATTCGTTTCACATGAATGTAAGAACAATTGAAAATAGGAAGGAAATGGCCCGAAATAAGGAATGATTAAATTAATCGTTTTCATCTATATCTCCAATTCATTTATACTATGAAAAAATTTTTCAACCGAAATGCCTTATTGCATATCATACAGGTATTTTCAAATCCTATATAAGAAACTAATCGATTAATCATTTTTGTTTTTTTTGTTTTAGCATATTTTAGTATGCTTTTCATTTGTTCAAGATTATTCATGTTTTCCTTTAAAACCGCTGTATTTCCTCCACTGATTATAGTATTGACATACTGTTCCGCTATGTATGATGCACAATTTTCTCTTAATATCTGTTCCTTTGTTTCCACCTTTTTAAACAGCTCCAACATCGAATTTAAGTGTGAAATCATATCCTCGGTCTTTTTTTCTGCTTGCGATTTTGTTATTGAACCTGTTCTTTGTCTATAAATACTTACATATTTATCAAAAAATACTATGTTCTTAGTGTTTAGCAGCATTTTGAAGCACCACTCTACATCTTCACACAGAACACCCTCCTGAAACTCATAATCACCATTTAAATAAAATTCTCTATTTATAGCTTTATCCCATGCACATGCCTTAAATTCATAATTATTCAAAATCTCTTTTCGTGAGTCTATTATCTTAAATAATAAAGTTTCTTTTTGTAATTTTTCAAATCTTTTAAAAGCTTGATAATATTTACATGATTTCCAAATGAGAACATTACATCTCTCTTTTTCAATATATAAATCAATTTCTTCCAATGCTCTATTATCCATCCAATAATCATCAGAGTCCAAAAAGATAATATAATCCCCACAAGCTTTTTTCACTCCCACATTTCTGGCAGAGGAAAGTCCTCCGTTCACTTTATGAATAGCCTTAATATTCTTAAATTCGCGCATATATTTATCACAAATTAAGCCTGATGTATCTGTCGATCCATCGTCCACTAAAATAACCTGAATATTTTTATATGTCTGACTCAGCACACTATTTATACATTCATTCAAATAATCTTCCACATTATATACTGGAATAATAATTGAATATTTCATATCTGTATTCCTCATTTTCTATCCAGATTTCTAAATCATTCATTACTTTTTAATTTGTAGCTAATTATAATTTAAACCTTGATTTCTATATACATCTTGCATCATTCTATTTACATTTCTTGCATCATACTCCTGAAGTCTGCTTTCATTTTCATAAATTATTTCTTTATTATCAACTTCTAGAGTAACCAATAAAGAATGCACTAGGGATGATACACTATGTGGATCAAACAAATAATTACTATCTTTAATCAAATCCGAATTTCCACGTATATCTGAACACACTACAACAGTTTTTTCTGCAATTGCCTCCATTAAAGCGACTGATAAACCTTCCCTTAACGATGGAAAAACAAATATATCTGCTTTTGCATCTAAATCTCTTATATTTTTTTGATATCCAAGCAAATGTATGTGTTTTTCTACACCAAGTTTTTTTGCTAATGATAAAATATCTTTCTTTCTACTCCCTTGCCCCGCAATGAAATAGTGTAGCCTGTCATCATTTATTCTCTTAAGAGCTCTTACCACCAATTGATGATTTTTATTCTTATTCAATTCTCCAACGGAAAGGATAATAATATCATTCTCTTTTAGTTGAAATTGGGAAATATTTTCAAAACTTATTTTTTTGTCTTCTTTATTTATTTCTAAATTAATTCCAACTCCTGGAATGTATATCGTTTTTTTTGCGTAAAACCTACTAACAGCCAAGTTGTAATCTTCTTTATTGATTAGAACTAAAACATCCGTCCATTTGCTTAAAAATTTTTCCACTGGATAATATAATATCCAATTTCTTAAAGGTGCTCCTTTAAAGAAATGAAATCCATGTGCTGTATAAATGATTTTTGTGTCTGTTTGATGAGCCGCAATTCTGGCAATCACCGAACCTAGCGGTGTATGGCAATGAATAAAATCATATTGATATTTCTTAATAAGTTCTACTGCATATTGATATGCAACAAAGTTATTTCTAAAATTAGTAGGTTTCCTAGTTGCTGGATAATGAAACCATTTTCCCTTATGATCTTTTATCCAACTTTTAAAGCTCTCCAATCTCTCTATAGAAATTGGATTTCCAACCAAAAAGTTTCCTAACACATGAACTTCATAGCCCATACCCTCCAAAATCAATATATTATTCTTATTAAATTGTTCTATCATAGCCGCTGTCGTTGCCATCATTAGTACTTTTTTCAAAATTTCATCCTCAAACTACTTCTAAATCAGCCCATGCTGTTATTTCCTCTATAGATAAACCATATTGAAATTTATCTGTAATGCTAATTCAATAATTTTTCAAATGCTTTTCCCAAAATATAGGGAATATATTTTTTATCAACAAATTCTTTCAGTTTCACATTCCTAATGTATTCCTCCAGAATTCATTATTGTATCCTTGCATATTAATTTCTTATCCCATAAATCAAAAAATTGATATCAGTATATTGTTTTAATTATTTTGCTGCATCAAATATCTACTCTACATTATTTCTTTTTCGAATAGTTCTCTATATAGATGAACTTAAAGTTATCAACTTCTAAATTTTCATCTCTTAATATATTTTCATTTCCGTATTCTGCTTTCTCTATTTACAATTGTGTAAAAAGTTATTCTTTTTTCGGGTTGTCGTACGTATATACGGACTACGACAACCCATTTGGAACCACACGTGGTTTTATTTCTTTTGTTACTATTACTAGCTTATTGAGCTACTACAGATAATACGCAGTTAGTAGGAACAGTTACGATGAATGTTCCGTTTGCTGCTGCTGTAGGAACGATTACTGTATAAGCACCTGTTGCTGCGTCAAATGCGATAAAGTAAACGTTAGTTGCACCTGCTAATGAAGGTACGCTGATTGCTGTTGTAACTGCTGTTACAGAAGCATCTGCGCTTGCTACATTATAAGCAAATGTCTGAGCGATCTTGAAGCCAGGAGCGATTGCTCCTACTACAGCGTTTACATATCCTGTAGCGGAGTCATTGACTGCTGCTACATTTACTTTTGCTGCTACTTCCTGTCCATTCACTACGACTCTCTGTACTGGCTGTACTGCTTTTACCACTGCTGCCTGAGCTGCAGGTGATGTAGAAGCGATTGCCTTTACTGCTGCTGCCGCTGGTGTAGAAGCTACGATAGCTGCTGCACCTGTAGTAGTTGCTGCTTTTGTTGCAGCTGCTGAATTAGAAGCTGTTGTTTGTGCATATGCTGCTTCGTATGCTTTTTCAGCAGAGCTCTTTCCTGAGTTACTGGAACCGCTGGTACTTGGGCTTCCTGCTGCACATACGGACATTGACATAGACAATGTCGTTACGATTGCTAATCCTAATGCAAGATATTTTTTCATTTGGTTGATTTCCTCCTTCCTCATAAGACTATGTGGTTTCCATCTATATCAACGGTCTGCATGCAAACCGACGATACCTAACTTAAATTACTACGCTTGAAACCGAGCGAGAGCGCCTCCTAAATGGAAACATGCTCTGTTAAGCTTTGTATATAATCATTACGCAACTTTACTCTTCACTTCTCTCGTAAAATACATCAATCATCATTTGTTCGAGTCCTGCTTCATCTATATAAAATTCTTCGTAAATATCACCTTTGGTGGTTTCTCCTGGTACGGACAGCATGCTGTCACTGTCGAAGCTGTACTGTACCGCTTCGGATGCCAGATAGGTAGCTTCCTCCAGCGTCACATCCGTCGTCATATAGTCTGCCAATGTGTTGAATACCGTTACCGGTAATGACGGGTCCTGCTTAAATGCCTGTTTTGCCTGTGCTACAAAGGCTGTCATGTATTGCTTTTGTCTTTGCAGGCGCGCTGCTGCACTTCCGAATTCTTCTACATTTCTATCTCTTAAGTACCAATAGGCTTCTTTGCCCGACAGACACTTTGTTTCGCCTGCCTTGAGGTTCACCCCTGGTTCTTTGATATCCTGCTGTACTTCCAGTGTGACACCGCCTACCAAATCATTTATCTTCGAAATGGCACTCATATTGATAGCACAATACCCGGTAAATGGAAGATCATTAAATACCTTGGATACTGCTTTTTCCATACGTTCTGCACTTTTTACCGTACCATCTCCAAATCCATGCTGTACACATATCTGTGTAAACACGGTATCCATATAGGCGTCCTGTTCGCCATAGCGGTCTACATCTGCCATCGTATTGCGATCCAATGCAATCATCTGCATTTTCTTATTATGTGGATTTAACACCAGTAGAAATATGGTATCTGCCTGACCACCCTGATAAGCTTCTTCACTTTCCTGTACCTTCTCATCTCTGGAATCAATTCCCATGAAGAGAAAGGTCATAATGTCTTTATTGTAGTCGTAGTTCTCTCCCTGATAACGGATACGTCCTTCCGGCCACTCTTTCATTTCTTCCTTGGTGGCTTCTCCTGTATCAACGGCAGGTGTTGCACCCTTAGTTGCATTCACGACCTGTTTCTTTCCATTGGCTCTCAATATGAAAAACCCAGATAAGATAAGGAGTATGAGCAGGACTATAGTCGCAAGAGTTACGAGTAGTATCTTAATTCCCTTTTTGCCCTTGCTTTTTTGTTTCATATTCTCAGATTTCTCTTTTTTCTCCACGCGTATTATTCTCCCATCTATGAAATAATTGTTGTTTTTCAAATTCACGCTGCAGCTCCTGGCTCTTCTCTTTGCTGAATCCTTCTGTGCTCTCCGGTGTGAAAATAATCTTCAGGGTAAGCATAATCAGTTTCATATCCAGTACGATTGAACGATTCTCTATGTACATAAGGTCTAAGCGAAGCTTGTCATAAGGGGATGTGTTGTATTTACCGAATATCTGCGCATATCCTGTGAGTCCACCCTTTACACGCAGGCGATAAGCGAATTCCGGCATGTCCTGTGTATACTTCTGCACATGCTCCACCCGTTCCGGTCTGGGACCTACCAGACTCATATCTCCCTTTAAGATATTAATTAACTGCGGCAGTTCATCGATTCTGGTCTTGCGAAGAAATCTTCCCACATGCGTGATTCTATTATCCTGTCCTACACATGGCACGAATCCATTCTTCTCTGCATCTACGATCATGCTGCGAAACTTTACTATTTCAAATACTTTTCCATCCTTCGTACAGCGTTCCTGCTTAAAGAATACTGGTCCATGGTCTTCCAGTTTAATTGCAAGCGCAGCACATAACATAATTGGCAGCGTAATGACCAGCCCCGCTAAGGATGCCACGATATCCGTTACCCGCTTCAGAAAATCCCCTGACCTGCGTTCATACGCATAATCGTATTTTACGAGAGGTGTATCTAACAAATGTTTGGTAGAACAGCCCTGTAACAGGATATCCGAAAGACTCGGTGTAATATAAATGGATTTTCTCGCCTGTATGGCATACTGCATCAATAGATTTCGATTGTCCTGAGATACCTCATACAGTAGTATCACCTGATGCTGGTCAATCGCCTGAAATAATTCCATGTGTGACTGACTCTCACTAAGCATGTTTTTTATCTGAAAAAGATGCTCATATTTCTGCAAAATGCGCTGTTTAAAACTCGTTATTTCTATTTCATCTATTTTATCTCCGTAGATAAATAAGGTTGTCTTTGGGGCAATCTTTTTTATAAAATACTGCTTCGTATACATAATAATGAAGGCAGAGCCAAGGCATTGGCAGAAAAGAGCCGCCAGCATCGGGAAAATACTCGTATAGCGGTTATATACCAGACAACATTCCACAAAGAAAATACAGTCTGCTATTCCGAAGCATAGTAATTGGGAAAATAAGGTTTCTGTTATTTGAAAAGAAGCGATACGAAATGCCTTATAAACCTGGCATAAGGAGTTATACAGAATGGAATACAATAGAATGGTTATGCAGCCGCCAATCCATAAACAGGTATCAAAAGTACGCTTGTTGTAGTATAAAACCCAAGCAAGCGCAAAGGAACCGATATTAAATAGTAGTAATGCTATCTTCGCTGTATTTGTAACATTCTTTTTTTCCATTTTTTCTTCTCCCACTCAGAAGATGGTGAGTTCCTCTTTTGCCTCTGCCCGGCTCTATTCCACTACATGAATAACCAGATTCTGCGGCTGTGATATATTACCTTCACTGTCTGCTACCATAACGGTTACCTGATAATCCCCAACCACATTATTATCAAATGCTCCATTTGTTCGGATTCTGTGCTGCAGGGTTTCCGTCGTATCCATATCATCACTTAATTGTGCAATGTAATCATTTATATTAAAGAATGTTCCTTTTTTTAAGACTGTTTCCGTGGCATTCAGCTGCAGCACAGGTACCGATTGATTCACTGGTTCCTCTGTATCGGGTGCTGGTTCCTGCTCCACCTCAGCCTGTTCTTCCGGCTGATTTTCTTCTGCATTATTTTCCGTATCTTGATCTGCATTTTCATTGGCTTCCATATTTTCCACAGATGACTCTGTTTCCGCTATAACCGGTATCTCTGCTCCGGTACCTGTACCAGCTTCTATTGGATTTGTTGATTTACTGTCACCTTTCGTGTCTGCTGCATGTATTCTTGCCTGAAAGATTCTGGATGCTTTTGTAAAATTATTTCGGTTATCTCCCGCTGCATAAGTAACGATTACCGATTTTCCACTGGAAGTTTTTGTAATCTTCTCAATTACGATTTTTTCTGTCACATCTCCATCCACATCATCTTTGGCTTCTACCCCTTTTAAGAGTTCTTTCATATCCATGCTTTCCGTATAGACCGTATCATTTTGGCTAAAGCTGATGACAGGTGCTGTTTTATCCTGTCCTTTCAGAACAAACAGGCAGACAAATAATATTCCTATGCTGACGGAAGCAAATGCAATCGCAAGCTTGTTTCCAAGATTCATGGCTTTCTCCTCCGTTATTCCTTCTGTTTTTCATGTTCTCCGTAATTACCATAATATTTGCCGTAATATTTGCCATAATAACGTCCGTAATGACCATAGTAGCCCTTTGTAGACATATCCACTTTATTCAATACCACGCCCAATATTTTGCATCCGGTCTTGTCCATCTGTTCCTTTACCCTCTGCGCAAATTTATAACCAATGGCATTGCTTTCCAGCACCATGATGACTCCATCGCATTCTCTTGCTATAATGGCACTGTCGATAACGCTTCCAAGTGGTGGCGTATCTATGATAATATAATCAAAAGTCTGTTTCAGGTTTTCAATTAATATATTAAAATTTTTACTTCCCAACAGCTCACTCGGGTTTGGAGGAACTGGCCCGGAAAACATGGTATAAAGATTCTTTACATTTGTTTCACAGATTGCATTCTGTAATTTTACTTTTCCCACCAGACAATGTGTCAATCCATATTCCACTGCTCCGGTACGATATCTTCCTACTAATACTGATTTTCTCAAATCCGCATCAATCAATATGACATTCTTTTTATTCTCTGCCATGGTATATGCCAGATTCATAGACACGCTTGACTTTCCTTCATTCGGCGTACAGCTGGTAATTGCTATTACCTTGTTTTCTTCTCCGCAGAACTCAATATTGGTACGCAGTGTCTTGTAGGCCTCTTTTGTTCTATAATCCAATTTCCCGATTTTATCTAACTTTACCTGTTGCATTCTGCACCATCCTCAAATTCATCTATTTCATCTG